>NZ_JBHSRM010000004.1:0-11357 GCF_042658975.1 Sporosarcina thermotolerans
TTAAGATGTCAATTTCGAATCCGAAGATTCGTTTTGTTCTTTTCACCGACAGGGTCGGCTCCAGAACTTTTTTTGTTGACGTTTTGCTGTTCAGTTTTCAAGGTTCATTTGATTGCCGCTCCGTTAGAAGCAACTCTTATATAATACCATGCTGCGTTTTCGATGTCAACAACTTTTCTCAAAAAAATTTAAGCTGTTTCGAAGTGGTTATTGAGTTACCGGAAGTGCAACGTTATTTACTATAACATCTTGTCTCTTTGAATGCAACACTTATTACAAAAAAATAGATTAGCCGTGTAATCTTTACAGCGGCTAATCCATATTCATTCTATAATCATTTCAATTACCAAATCACGATTCGTTGACAGGTCAATAATAAGACCGTCCGAGTCTTTCCTTATCATCGGTCTCAACGGAGCATCGCGATGCAAGAACATGACCTCACCAAGTTCACCGTTAGTTAACTTCACCCGTGTTCCTATAGAAAGATTTCCGACGAGATTTTGAAGAGCATCCACCACTTTAATATCAAATTTACCAAACTCATCTTCCTTAATCATCTCAATTACTTTAAATGGAGAATGTTTTGGTCTGTACAATCTATCTGACGTCATTGCGTGGAATACATCCGCCACGGCGAGGATTTGAGAAAATACTAAAATGGTCTCCATTTTCTCCCCTCTTGGGTAACCGCTTCCGTCAAGTCGCTCATGATGCTGAAGAATTGCCAATTTCATCTCCTGCCTAATTAGAGGCGTGGTTTGAATCATTTTTACGCTGAACAAAGTATGTTTTTTTACTTCATTGAATTCCTCTTGGGAAAGGGATGTTGTCTTTTCCAATATTGATGGTGCAATTTTTGCCATGCCGCTATCGGCTAAAGTTCCGGCAAGACCGAGTTGAATGATATCGCCCTTTTCGTAACCCATTTTCTTACCAATAGCTGCTGAAAGGATTCCCATAGCGATTGGATGATGATATAGATATTCTTCCGGAGTTGAAAACTCATTTATCATCGCTAACATACTTTTTTGTGCTATGAACTTTTCCAATAATGGGATGATGAAAGATCGGATCTTTGCAACTTCAGGAAGTTGCCCAAATCGCCAATTGTTGAATTCCCTCTTATAATCCTGAACTGCTTTGTCATAGGGATTCTTTAACCAGTACAAGTTATCTGATGTATTATCAGTATCGACCGATGTATCAGGGTTTGTTTCATCACTATTGTTTAATTTCTCCTCCACCTTGACCTGGTTCACACCGAATACTCGAAGAACTTCTATATGTTCAAGTGTAAGCTCTGTACCTTTTCGCATAATCGGATATTTAGTCTTGCAGTACACGTCTTCCTTCAGTAAAGTTCCAGCCTGCAGTTCGCTAACATCTTTATATGATTCCATACTTAAGTTTCACCGCCTTACGATTTTCTCCTATAGACTATTATACTGAAACTAACAGAGTTAGACGACAAAAAAAGTTATTGAAATGACTGGAGCCATTTCAATAACTTTTACATTCAATAAATTTTAATCTTCATTTGGTTCTGTTGTTTCATTGTTTTCGCTAGAATCAGCTAATTCCTCGACCTCTTCGTTGGTCTCTTCATGTTCATCATGTTCATCTTCATGCTCCTTCTCGACTTTAGCAACCGTTGCAACAAGTTCATCCTCACCTAATCGGATTAGACGAACGCCTTGGGTGCTTCTGCCAATAGAAGAAATATCCTCAATATCCATTCGGATAAGTATGCCATGAATGGTGATCAACATAAGGTCTTCAGTTCCATCAACTGTTTTCATTGCCACAAGTGGGCCGTTTCTATCAGTGACATTCAATGTCTTCAAGCCATAACCGCCACGGGATTGGATTCGATACTCGTCTTCAGGTGTACGCTTTCCAAAACCTTTTTCCGTGACTACAAGAATTTCATCACCTTCAGCAACGGTATCCATGCCTACAGCTATATCACCTTCACGTAAACGGATTCCGCGCACACCACTTGCAACACGTCCCATCGAACGGATGTCTTGCTCACTGAACTTGATAAGCATTCCATCTCGTGTACCGATTGCAATGTTTTGATTGCCATTTGTCATTTTCACGCCGATCAATTCATCATCGCCACGCAATGTCAAAGCTATCAAACCATTGGAACGGATATTGGCAAAATCGGCAACGGAAGTACGCTTCACTATTCCTTCGCGTGTAGCAAAGAATAAATATTTCTCCGCCTCAAACTTTTCGACCGGAATCATCGCCGTAACTTTTTCTTCCTTAGCGAAATCCAATAGATTGATAATCGGTAAGCCTTTTGCCGTACGGCTATATTCAGGTACCTCATATCCTTTTTTACGGAATACTCTTCCCTTACTCGTAAAGAACAGGATTGTATCATGTGTAGATGTGTTCAACAAATGCTCGACGAAGTCGTCATCATTTGTACCCATCCCTTGTATACCCCTGCCTCCACGACGTTGGCTCCTGTAGGTATTTGCTGGAAGACGCTTAATATAGCCATTATGCGTCAATGTCAATACAGAGTTCTCCACTGGGATCAAATCTTCATCCTCAAGCATCTCGGCTCCGCCAGATGTAATTTCAGTTCTACGGTCATCCGCAAAACGCTGTTTCACTTCAAGCAGTTCCTCACGGATGATCTCTACCACTTTTTGTTCATCCGCAAGAATTGCACGTAATTCGGATATTAATACAAGGAGTTCTTGGTACTCGTTCTCAATTTTATCACGTTCTAAACCAGTTAAGCGTTGGAGACGCATATCAAGAATTGCCTGTGATTGGCGTTCAGTTAAATTAAAACGCTCCATCAAGCCGGTTTTAGCTTCTTCCGTTGTTTTAGAACCGCGGATCAACGCGATAATTTCGTCGATATGATCAAGAGCAATTCGCAAGCCTTCCAATATGTGCGCTCGGTCTTCAGCTTTTCTTAACTCATATTGAGTTCTTCTACGAATTACAACTTTTTGATGTTCTAAATAGTGATACAGTATTTCTTTCAGTGCTAATATCTTCGGCTGTCCATCGACAAGCGCTAACATATTAATACCGAAGCTCGATTGAAGGGCTGTATGTTTGTATAAATTATTAAGTAATACATGAGCATTAGCATCCCTGCGCACTTCGATAACGACTCGCATCCCCGTTCTATCGGATTCATCCGCCAAATGGGTAATGCCGTCTATACGCTTATCACGGACAAGTTCAGCAATCTTTTCAACAAGGCGGGCCTTGTTGACTTGGTAAGGCAATTCCGTAACGATAATCGTTTCCTTACCGTTTGACTGCTGTTCAATTTCGACTTTACCTCGGATGACAATGGATCCACGTCCAGTTTCATAGGCTCTTCTGATCCCGCTTCTTCCAAGGATTATACCCCCGGTAGGAAAATCCGGGCCTGGAATAATCTCCATCAATTCCTCAGTCGTGATTGCCGGATTATCTGCCATAGCAAGTACTCCATCAATCGTCTCACCTAAGTTGTGAGGGGGGATATTGGTCGCCATACCAACCGCAATCCCTGAAGTACCGTTAACAAGCAAATTCGGAAAACGGCTCGGAAGTACAATCGGCTCCTTTTCCTGGCCATCATAGTTATCTTGGTAGTCAATTGTGTCCTTGTTGATGTCCCGGAGTAATTCCATTGCTATGCGTGACATTCTGGATTCCGTATAACGCATCGCTGCCGCCGAGTCACCATCTACAGAACCAAAGTTCCCGTGACCATCGACGAGCATATAACGGTAATTGAAATCCTGGGCCATCCTTACCATCGTGTCATAAACAGCACTATCACCATGAGGGTGGTACTTACCGATAACGTCACCGACAATACGGGCTGATTTCTTATGTGGTTTATCCGCAGTATTTCCAAGGTCTTGCATTGCATAAAGGATTCGGCGGTGAACTGGCTTCAGTCCATCCCGTACATCCGGCAATGCCCTGGAGACGATAACGCTCATTGCATAGTCAAGAAAGGACGTTCTCATCTCAGTACTGATGTTGATCCCTTGAACACCACGTTTAGGCATATCTGCCATAATGTCAAACTCCTTTCAACTCAGGCGTCTTTTTCTGAACAACCTGTTAACCGAACAAAGCCCCTCGCTTGAAGGGCAATGGTTAAATTTAATTAATCAAGTATCCAAGTTCTTTACATACATCGCATTTTCCTCGATGAATCTACGTCTTGGTTCCACTTCGTCGCCCATCAATTGTTCAAATGTGGCATCTGCATCAAAAGCATCATCAAGATGAACTTGAAGTAAAGTCCGCTGATCCGGATCCATCGTCGTCTCCCATAATTGAGTGGCATCCATTTCACCAAGACCTTTATAGCGAGTAATGACTGGTTTAGGAGCTGCCGGAAGACGATTGAGTATTTCTTGCAATTCCACTTCGTCAAAACAATATTCCTCGTGTTTCCCTTGTTTAACTCTGTAAAGCGGTGGTTGAGCAATATACACATAGCCTGCCTCAATAAGAGGACGCATGAAACGGAAGAAGAATGTTAATAATAATGTTCTAATATGCGCTCCATCTACGTCGGCATCCGTCATGATGACAATTTTATGATAACGTGCTTTCGAAAGATTGAATTCGTCACCAATACCGGTGCCAAGGGCTGTAATCATTGTACGAATTTCGGCATTTCCTAAAATACGGTCCAATCTGGCTTTTTCTACGTTCAGTATTTTACCGCGCAATGGCAAAATTGCTTGGAAATGACGATCGCGTCCGCTTTTCGCTGAACCGCCCGCCGAGTCACCCTCAACGATGTACAATTCACTAATCGCCGGATCACGAGAAGAACAGTCTGCAAGCTTACCAGGAAGACTGGATACTTCCAATGCCGATTTACGTCTTGTCAGTTCCCGTGCATTTTTTGCGGCAAGTCTTGCTCGTGCAGCCATTAGACTTTTATCAATGATTAACCGAGCTGTAATTGGATTTTCCAGCAAAAAACGTTGGAAGCCTTCTGAAAACAAAGCATTTGTAATCGTACTGACCTCTGAGTTCCCTAACTTCGTTTTCGTTTGACCTTCAAACTGGGGATCTGGGTGTTTGATTGAAATGATTGCCGTCAATCCTTCACGGACATCTTCTCCCGACAAATTCGGGTCAGATTCCTTCAACATCCCATTCTTCCTTGCATAATCATTTACAACACGTGTCAATGCTGTTTTGTAACCTGATTCATGCGTACCGCCTTCATACGTATTAATATTGTTGGCGAATGATAATAGATTTTCTGCGAAGCCGCCGTTATATTGCATGGCAATTTCAATTGAGATTCCATCTTTCTCGCCCTCTATGAAAATCGGTTCCTCATGAATCGGTTCTTTGTTTTGATTTAAATGTTCAACATACGACTTAATACCGCCCTCGTAGTAGAACGTGTCGGTACGATTCTCTTCGCCTCGCTCGTCTGAAATCGTTATGCGCAGGCCTCTATTCAAATAGGCAAGCTCACGGATACGGTGGGACAAAATATCGTATTCATATTCGGTCGTTTCCTTGAAGATCTCGGGATCCGCTTTAAATCTTGTACGGGTACCGGTTTCTTCAGTTTCGCCTATAACTTCCAGCTCATTCACGAGATTCCCTCGTTCAAACCTGATGAAATAGACTTTCCCGTCCCGTCGAACATACACTTCGGTTACTTCAGAGAGTGCATTCACAACTGACGCCCCAACGCCATGCAAACCACCTGAAACTTTATAACCTCCGCCGCCGAACTTACCACCAGCGTGGAGTACCGTCATGATGACTTCTACTGCAGGTCTACCTGTTGATTCTTGAGTACCGACAGGAATTCCCCGCCCGTTATCATCCACACGGATCCAATTATCCTTTTCAATTGTCACTTCAATGTGATCACAATAGCCAGCCAAAGCTTCATCGATACTATTATCGACAATTTCCCATACAAGATGGTGGAGACCACGTGAACTCGTTGTACCGATATACATGCCCGGACGTTTACGAACTGCTTCCAGACCTTCAAGGACTTGAATCTGATTCGCATCATAGGCTGTCTGCAATTCTTTTTCTTCCATTGCCAATATGTTCACCTTTCCTTTCCGAACATCAATCGTTAAGTTTCTTTAGACATTTTTTTAGTTTCCTTCGGGAACGATATTAACAGGTTGTCAATTCAACTGATTTCCCTTATCTGAAACACGACCTGCTGATACTTCATACAATTCGGCTTTACGAATCGTCTCATGATCGAGTCCAGCAATATTCGTCGTAGTTACGAATGTCTGGACTTGCCCTTGCATCGTATTCAACAAGTGGGATTGACGATAATCATCAAGCTCTGACAGGACATCATCCAATAACAGAACAGGTGTTTCTCCAACTTCCTGTTTAACAAGGTCGATTTCGGCAAGTTTAAGTGATAACGCCGTCGTACGTTGCTGCCCTTGCGACCCATAGGTCTGGATATCATATCCATTCACAAAAAAATGGAGATCGTCACGGTGTGGTCCAATCAGTGTCATTCCACGTTCCAACTCTCGACGTCTCACTTCTTGCAGTTTTTTAATAAGTATTTCTTCCATCTGTTCAACAGTCTGCCCAGAATCGAACTCTTTTAATGTCCCATATGTCACTTTAAGCTGCTCAATTCCTCGGGAAATCCCTTTATGGATGGGTTCAGCCCATTTTTGGAGTAATTCAATAAAATAATATCGTTTCCGAATGATTTGTACTGCCACTTGGACATATTGTTCTGTATAAATATCAAACATGACGTTCGAAAAATCCAATTTTCCACGATTCTCTTTAAGTATTGCATTCCGTTGCTTTATTATCTTTTGGAAGGTAAGCAGATCATGAAGATAGACTGGGGATATTTGTCCGATTTCCATATCTAAAAATCTTCTTCGGACCTGTGGGCTTCCTTTTACAAGATTTAAGTCCTCCGGAGCAAACATGACAACATTGAGTTGACCGATATAAAGGCTTAAGCGGTTCTGTTCCAAATGATTTACCCGCGCCTTCTTGCCTTTTTTCGATATTGTCAATTCAAGTGGGAGACGTCCATACTTGCGTTGGATGTCCCCTTCTATTTTACCATACTCTTGTTCCCAACGTATAAGTTCACGATCATTTGATGTACGATGTGATTTCGCCATCGACAAGACGTATATCGCTTCCATGATATTCGTCTTGCCTTGTGCGTTTTCACCGATTAAAACGTTGATTTGAGGGGAAAAAGACAATTCAAGGGAATTGTAATTTCGATAATCTGTCAGGGATAGGCGTTCAATGAACATCCGATTGACCATTCACAGATGAGGATATCTTGAACCTACCTGCATTAGGAATATTAACGACATCGCCATCGTAAATTTTCTTACCCCTACGACGCTCTTCTTCACCGTTCACGTAAACTGCATTTTCTTCCAAAAACCATTTGGCCATTCCACCAGAGCTGATTGCATTGGTCATTTTCAGCAATTGGCCTAGTGTAACAAACTCCGTATCAATTTGCATGACTTCCATCCGCTTCAATCCTTCTCAAATTAGTCTGTCTCTCTATTTTACCGAACTTTTCGCTGTAAGTAAAAAGGATAGCCAAAAATTTGACTATCCCTTCTTTTCCATTGCTATTAAAACGATTAATTATCAACATGTGGATAATGCTTGAATTTAAAACGTCCTGACCGGCAATATCAATTGCAGGATCGAGTCGCTATCAATTGATTTTAAGATGAATGGCCTCATTGCACCTGTGAAATGAATAGCGATATCCTGGCCATCAATGGCTTTCAAAGCATCCATCATGTATTTCGCACTAAAGGAGATTTTTAGGTCTTCTCCCGTTACATCGATAGCTTCGATCAATTCTTCAACCTTACCTATTTCAGGTGAATTTGAGGAAACTTCAAGCATTTTTCCTTCATCAGCAAAAAAACGGACAATATTATTCCGCTCTTCACGAGCCAATAAAGATGCACGATCGATTGCTTGTAATAACTGGCGACCATTTACTGTAACTGTTGTCTTATATTCAGACGGGATTAACCTCGAAGTATCCGGATAATTCCCTTCAAGAAGCCTCGAATAGAAAAGTACATTTCTTGACTTGAAAAGTACCTGCTGGTCAGCAATGACAATTTCAACAAGATCTGAGTTATCCGGAAGGATTTTATTCAACTCTTGAAGACTTTTTCCCGGAATGACGACACTAAATGGGCTTTCAGGCATAAGTTCCGGCGTAAGTTCTCTTCTTGCAAGTCGGTGGCTGTCTGTAGCAACACATACAAGCTTTTCATTCACCGTTTCCCAATGAACACCGGTAAGAATCGGGCGTGTTTCTTGTTGCGATACCGCAAATACAGTTTCCTTAATGAGCGATTTCATCAAATCAGCCGGCAAGGAAAAACGATACTCATCTTTCACATTCGGTAGCACAGGGTAGTCATCTGAATTGGATCCGATGAGGTGAAACTCTGATTTTCCGGATTTGATATGAGTTTGCATTCCATTCTCAATTTCAATCGTAACACTATTCGTTGGTAGTTTTCTAACGATTTCGCTGAAAACTTTTGCCTGAAGGATGATGGAACCTGGTTCAATGACACGAATTATCTGTTCACCATCTTCTTCAATCGGGATAAATGTGCAAATCGTAATATCCGAATCGCTACCAGTCATCGTTAAACCTTTTTCAGAAACATCGATTTTAACTCCGGTCAAAATGGGATTCGCCACTTTTTGACTGATTGCTTTCATGACGTCATTTAATCCCTCGAGCAACCAATCTCTCATAATTTCAAATTTCATTTTGCACCCTCGCTTATATATTAATTAGTTAAGTAATAAAGATAGTAATAGTAATAGGGGCTGTGGATATGTTAGTAAGCCCTAAAAACCTATATGTTAGAAAGATAAACACATGTGTATAACCTGTGCACAGTTTGTACCGTAATTTAAAGGTTATTCACATGTGGATTCTTCATCCTCGGCCAAGAATCGTTTTAATATCTTGAATATCTTGTTGTAGAATTTTATCATCCTTCAATTGCTTAGCAATCTTTTCATGTGCATGGATGACAGTTGAGTGGTCTCGACCACCAAATTCCGAACCAATTTTAGGCAGCGAAGAATCCGTCAATTCGCGTGAAAGATACATAGCGATTTGACGTGGGAATGCGATTGCTCTTGTTCTTTTTTTAGCAGTAAAGTCTTCAAGCCGGATATTGAAATGTTCTCCGACTGTTTTTTGAATGTCTAAAATACTAACTGTACGTGGACGGGAATTTGGAATAATATCCTTTAATGCTTCTGCAGCAAGATCGGTCGTGATGTCCATATTGACAAGGGATGAATAAGCGACAACCCGAATTAGTGCACCTTCTAATTCCCGTATGTTTGTATCAATCTGGTTGGCAATGTAAAGCATTACATCATCCGAAATATCAAGTAGTCCATCAGCCTTTGCCTTTTTGCGTAGAATTGCAATTCGAGTTTCTAAATCTGGCGGTGCAATATCAGTGATTAATCCCCATTCAAACCGCGATCTTAGGCGATCCTCCAAGGTAGGTATCTCTTTTGGCGGACGGTCACTCGAAATGATAATCTGCTTTGCTTCTTCATGTAACGTATTAAAAGTATGAAAGAATTCCTCTTGTGTCTGTTCTTTTCCAGCGATGAATTGAATATCGTCAATTAGAAGGACATCTACTTTTCGATACTGATTTCTGAAATCGCCCGCTTTATTATTCATGATGGAATTAATGAATTCATTCGTAAACTTCTCTGAAGATAAATAAACGACCTTAGCAGAAGGGTCCTGTTCCATAATATAATGCCCAATAGCATGCATAAGATGGGTCTTCCCAAGCCCGACACCACCATAGATGAATAGGGGATTATACGATTTAGCAGGGGCTTCAGCTACAGCTAACGAGGCAGCGTGCGCAAATCGGTTTCCTGATCCGATTACGAATGTATCAAATGTATATTTGGGATTCAACATGACAGAAGCCGATGCGACAGGCGTTTTGTCAGCCTGTTTAACAACTGTTTTCGGTATTTTAAAATCACTTTCTTCCATTTCTTTTGGAACTACAAAATGGATAAGTCGGTCTTCACCCGTCAATTCTGACATGATGCCGGTTATTAGATGAACGTAATGAGTTTCTAACCAGTCCTTTGCAAATGAATTAGGAACAGCAATTGTCACGTTTTCATCGCCATATGTCATCAATTTTGTCGATTTAAGCCAGGTTTCGAAACTTGGTCGCGAAACTTTATCTTCAACTTTCGACAAAACTTCGTTCCATAATTTTTCAAGCTGATCCACTCGTTGGGCCTCCTTTACATAGAAATAAAAAAACACAGGAATATGTATTATACACAGAATTCAATCGTGTGGATAATAAATATCCCGAAGTGTTGAAAAAATTATCCACAACCTATCAACAATTGTGGATAATTGAATGGGCTTTTAAATTTGTTAACAGCAAAATCTTTTACATTGTACCAAGAAACTATAAGAATGACAAGGCATTCTATGAGTTATTAACACTAACAGCAATTGTGGAGAATTACTTTATCCACAGGCTTTTGTATGTGTAAAAGGTGTAGATAAGGGCTGTGCATAAAAAAATGATAAAAATTTCTATGAACATATTTGTCAGCAATCTACATTTTTTGATGTGGATAACTTTTTATTAAATCGATTGGTGTCGAACGATGTAAAGTAAAGATGGAAATTATGAAGAATTGTAATTGGCTTAAATAAGAGTTACTAAAAAATAATTGACATTGTGGGAAATGCGCCTTATACTATTCAAGACTCTCAGAAAGTAAAGGGACAATGCAGGAGGTGTCTTTGAAATGAAACGTACATTCCAACCAAATAAACGTAAACGTAGTAAAGTTCACGGCTTCCGTGCAAGAATGAGCTCAAAAAGCGGTCGTAACATCCTCGCTGCTCGTCGTCGCAAAGGAAGAAAAGTGCTTTCAGCATAAGACCACTCTAAAAGTGGTCTTTTTTTTGTATAAAAAGCGGAGGGCGCTTGCTCAGCTGCGACAGGCATAAGAAAAAAATGCGTAGTGGCGCACTTTGCCACGTAGCAGTTTTGTCTTATGACCCGAGCAGTTAGCGCCGGAAGCTGGATTGAATAAAAAGCGGAGGCGGCCAGCATAGATGCGACAGGCATAAGACGAAGATACGGAGTGGCGTTCTTTGCCACGCAGTAGCTTTGACTTATGACCCCGAGCATCTGGCCGCCAAAGCTGGATTGAATAAAAAGCGGAGGCGGCCTGCATAGATGCGACAGGCATAAGACGAAGATACGGAGTGGCGTTCTTTGCCACGC
>NZ_JBHSRM010000005.1:0-23417 GCF_042658975.1 Sporosarcina thermotolerans
ATATTATTGACTTAATTATTGAAGGGGAGCAAAAACGTGCGTTACAAGTTGGAACAGTGATGACCCATCCAGATTATCGAAACAGGGGGCTTTCTAAAAGTCTAATGAATAAGGTTTTAGAGGAATATGAACATACGTACGATTTCATGTATCTTTTTGCAAATGACAGTGTGTTAGATTTTTATCCGAAGTTTGGCTTTGAAATAGTGGATGAATATCAATTTTCTATTAATTTTTCGTCGAATCAAAAATCAAAAAACAAACCTCGTAAGCTGAACATAACAAATGTAGATGACATTAATTTTATTTTTGAATTTGCAAAAGAGAGAATACCTGTTTCTGATCGGTTTTCAACTGGAAATTCCCAAGGAATATTAATGTATTATTGTCTAAACGTTTTTTGTAATGATATTTATTACCTTGGATCCGAAGATGTAATTATAATATTTAAAGAAGAAGAAAACCAAATTGATATTTTTGATATTATCAGTAAACAAAAAAAAGATATTAATAATATTCTAATAGAGATTTTAGGGGAGGGAAGCAAAAAGATAGTTTTTCACTACACCCCAGATTATAAAGGCTTAATATTTGAAAGTAATCTTATAAAAGGTGATGGAACATTATTTGTAAAAACTAGTGGTAACAATTATTTTCCAAAATACGTAAAGCATCCTATTACTTCGGAAGCGTAACTCTTCTTCAACTAACGGAGTGCTTTAGTTCAATAAGAGTAGTGAAATATTACGCAAAAAAACGCTCATATTAAGCGTTTTTTCTTTTTTTTATTTAGATATTTCACTGTTTAATTACTGCGATTTTCTCCCCAACAACCGAACCCGTTAACAATTTCCTGCCTCTTTTTGTTTCTTCGACACGGAACGGTAGTTGGTAAGGGACTGAAACAAGTGGAAATTTAATGAGAAGCAGAATTCAGATACAATTCCATAAGCTCTTCCGTCCGGTTTTTCAAACGTACATTCAAATAACGTCTCTGCTCTTCCCGTCCGTGGTATAGAAATATGTATGTAGTAAACATATCACCCATGGTGCCTCGTAGTAGTTTCATTTTGTTTTGACGTAGATAGTCCGATGACTCCTTCATTTCAGTCTGAACAGCATTGATGGCATGATTGATAAGCTTTATATATGGTGTCTGTAATTTAAAGTTACCCTTTTCGAAAGTTTGCTGGTCTTTAGTCAATATTGTCAGGACCATAGGAAGGTAAATCATATTTTCAAAGTGGGGAAGTGCCTCTTGTGGGATGAGCATTAGATCACTACTCCTTCTTTGTGCGTGACGGTACCTGCAGTACCATGATTCGCTGTTAGTAAATCGTTCCATCAGCTTCTATTTACATCATTTCCAATAGCTCACTATATCTTACCGATTTCTCAAACCTCTTACACACTCATTTCCCTCCTTGGTTTCATTATAGGGAATATATGTTCCCGACTCAAGGAATATAAAATCTTTTTCAAAAAGATTTGGGTAGGCAGTATCCTTTTCACCTTTTCGAGTCTATATAGTAAGTGAGAGGGGGGAAAGCAGATGGCATCGATCGAATTCAGAAACGCAGTTGGAAAGGTGTATTTTGATGGTGGGATGACGCATGATGGGAAATTGATCAAAAAATCGAAGTCCTACCGCGGCATCGCAGAAGGGGTGACGGCTGACAGCCTTTACATCGCCCTTACACAATTGGCACAGCTCTCCGAATATCCATTAATCGGAGCAGAACGAGTAGAAACAGCAGACATTATGAACTAATTAGAAAGGGGAGATGAGGAATGGCGAAAACGTTACAATTGAACTTCACGACTGCTGTGGGAAAACATACATCCCTAACAGTGGACGAGCCACGAGCTGATTTGACTCCAACCGAAGTGGAGGCAGCCATGCAGGAAATTATCGATTCGCAAGTGTTTGAAGTGGATGGCTCTTTTCTTGCGACAGTAAGGGGCGCTCGTGTTATCGAGCGTACAGTAGATGAAGTGTTAAAAGCATAACTAAAACGGCTCTCCAGCTTGGCTGGGGAGCCTTTTCATTACATTAAATATGGAGGAGGCGGATTCAAAATGGAACAATGGCTAACTTTCATACAGCAAATCGGTTTTCCGATTTTTGTATCTTTTTATCTCTTGCACCGGCTTGAAACGAAACTCGAGGCCATACACAATGCGCTTGTTTCTTTGAAGGTTAAGTGAACCTTACCTAAAAGTCAGGAATTATTGATTATAAATTCCGGCGAAAAGTAGTGATTGTACACCTTCCTTGGCTTAGGAGGGTGTATTTTTTGAAATCTTTTAAAATAACTTTCATAATATTTGATTTATGGGAACAAATGTTTTATTATGAAGAAAAGGGGCGGGGGTGTGAGAGACGGTGGCATTGCTGATGGAGCAGAAGAATTCTTATGATGTTGAACTATTAGATTTACGAAATGATGTCGTGTTTAAAGCTTTTTTCGCTGACAGGAGGAACAATCGGTTATTGCTTAACTTCTTGAATGCTATTATAGGTGGTAATCTTTTATCTGTAGAATTGACAGACCCAACAATCGAGATTGTCCATTCAGTCGACAAGGCATCAGTAATGGACTTACGAGTCATTACAGACAACGGAGAGCAAGTCAACATCGAAATGCAGGTTAGGGGACATCAAGCATTCAGGGAGCGTATGTTAGTATATTGGGCGAAGATGTATGCCAGTCAAGAAGAAACCGGAAAAAGTTATACAGAATTAAAAAAATCCATTCAAATAGTGATTACGGACTTTCATTTGTTGTCAAAACCACATTTCCATAGTAAATTTCAATTAATCGATTCGGAAAATGGAGCGTTGTTTTCTCGCCATGCCGAAATCCATGTTCTGGAACTTCCGAAAGTAACCGAAAAACAAATGTCCTATTTGGATGAATTGGGAAAATGGCTGCTGTTCTTAAAAGGAAACCAACAATTGAAGGAGGCATTAGCCATGGAAAGCTCCACATTACAAGATGCTTATGACGAAATCCGTCGACTTAGTCAAGATCCTAAAACACGTGCCCTCGCCATTGCTCGAGAGATCGGATTAAAAGACCAGCTTCAAAGGGAGTTGGATGCAAAGGAAGAGGGTTTAGCGGAAGGACAAAGAAATATCATCCTAAGCTTGCTTGAAACGGGTATGTCGTTTGAAGAAGTAGCTCAGGCAACGAAAATTTCAATGGATGAGATTGAAAAGTTGATTCGATCGAAATAAATCTAATTGGCCTGTACTTTTTACAAGGCCAATTTTTTTATGCTTACTAACCCAAGATTGTCATAAAAACAACTTGTCTTGAATTCAAGGTATTTTTATTGCTTGATTAACATTTGATTGGTAAAGTGATTAATAGATTGATAGGAAAGGGGTTAACTGATGGGGAACATGATTGTAGACTATGCGCATTCCATAGTTGGATTTAAAGTGAAGCATATGATGGTATCTAATGTAAAAGGTCAATTTATTAACTTTACGGCAAATGTAGAAGCCGATGATATAGAGGATTTAACAACCGCGAGTATAGTATTCCAATTTCAAGGGAGCAGCATAAACACTAATAATCGGGAACGGGATAAACACTTAAAGTCAGTAGACTTTTTTGATATTGAAAATCACCCTACAATCGACTTCATATCAACTTCTATTAGTAAAAGTGAATATGGTTATGATGTGACAGGAAATTTGACGATTAAAAGCATAACGAAACCGGTAACGTTTGCAGTTGAATTTGGCGGTAAAGCGATAAGTCCGCGCGGGGTAAATGTTTACGGTTATAGAGCAGAAGCAATTATTAACCGTGAAGAATTTGGCCTAACTTGGAATACAATATTGGAGACTGGCGGAGTATTGGTTGGTAAAGAGGTAGAAATTTTAGTTGAATTAGAATTAAACGAGCCAAATGGTTTAACATTGAATGCAGCCAATTTGGGGCATCCAACTTTAATCGAGGATAATAATTTGGATACAAATAGTGACGATATCCACCAGGTTATTGTTGAAAACTTAACGGACTTTGTTGCAGTCATTGATCGAAATGGTACGTTTCAATACATATCTCCATCGTTTGAAAAAGTGTTACATAATGAGCTTCCACAATGGGAAAGGGAAAAGAATAATCTTTTTGAAATGATTCATCAAGATGATAGAGATACCATAAAAAACGAGATAAAAACCTACTCTAATCGAACGATAAAGAACATATTAAACAGCGAATTCCGCCTCATTCTCAATGAAGGGTTTTTTATAAACGTTGAGGCTAATATCGTCAGTATCAATAATCATTCACTTTCACATAGTGACAACGAATTATTACTATTTGTAATGCGCGATATAAGCGAACGAAAAGACGCTGAAAAAGCCATTTATCAATTAGCATTTCATGACTCATTGACGAGTCTTCCAAATCGACGTTCATTTATGAACAAGCTTCTTAATGAGGTAATGCATCGAAAATCACCTGTATCTAAACTTTCCGTACTGTTTATTGATATAGACAATTTTAAACAAATAAATGACCAATGGGGACATGATGTTGGGGACCTAACTCTTCAAGAAACGGCTAAAAGGATACGCTCAATTATTCGTCCAAAAGATGTTGCAGCACGATTTGGCGGGGATGAATTTGTTGTCATGATTAGAGATGTACAAGATGAAAAAGAAGTTATTGAAATTGTTGAGAATATATTGGGTCAGATTCAAAAGCCCATAAACAAGTTTGGACATGCGTTTTCAATAGCTTGCAGTATTGGTGTAGCGCATTATCCGGATCATGGTGATTCTCCAGAAGATCTGGTCAAAAATGCGGATACTGCACTTTATTACGTAAAAGAGCGTGGTAAAAATGACTTTATGATTTTCAATAAACAATTGGAACATCAATCTTTGGAACGTCGAATACTCGAAAGCGCATTAAGACAAGCGATCAAAGAGGAACAATTCTACTTGGAATATCAACCGAAAATGGATATGTCCACCAATGAGATAATTGGGATGGAGGCATTGGTTCGATGGGAACACCCGGATTTGGGGATTATTCCTCCATTGAAATTCATACCATTGGCAGAGGAAACTGGGTTAATCATTCCGTTAGGGGAATGGATTCTTAAAGAAAGTTGTTTTCAAGCATTTGCATGGCAGAACAATGATTTCCCACCCTTACGTTTATCCGTAAATATTTCAGTTCGTCAGTTAGAGGATCCTAATTTTATCGATAAAGTTAAGTCGATAGTTCGCGAAACAGGAATAGATGCTAAAAACCTTGAATTTGAAATAACCGAAAGTGTTCTTGCGAATGTCAATAGCATAGCGCCGATTTTGAAAGAAATTCAAAAAATAGGTATTAGTATATCAGTCGATGATTTCGGAACAGGTTATAGTTCATTAAGTTATATAAAAGATCTTCCGATTGATACATTGAAAATCGACCAATCATTCATAAAGGATATTCATGAAAATAGGGAAAGTAAGGAAATTGCAAAAGCAATCATTAACTTGGCAAACTCCATTGGATTAAATGTTATTGCCGAAGGGGTCGAACTGAAGGAACATGTTGATGAACTTAAAAAAAATGGTTCAATACATGGACAAGGATATTACTATAGTAGACCGTTGAAGGTGTCTGCATTTGAGGAGTTCTTGAAAACTGCTCATGAAGCGCTATTAAGCGTTAACTAGAGTGGCTAAAATTGACTAGTACGTGTGATGTAAGCAACAAGAATGTCTTTAATTCGAGATATTCTTGTTGCTGTTTTATCATTTGAGTGGTAAATTGATAGTAACGAAAGGGAGTGGAGCTGTTGTGAATAAAAATACTCGTGGTTCATTAATATGGCTGCGTCTTGTTCGTTTTACGCATCAAAGCAACTTGCTTTCCAATGAATACTTAAAGCAATTCGATTTAACGACTGCACAATTCGATGTATTGATGCAAATCTCAACCTATGAACCGTTAACACAATGTGATTTAGCCGAGAAAGTCACGGTAACGCAAGGGGGCATATCACGTATGCTTGCACGTCTTGAGAAAGATGGACTTGTGGAACGTAAGCAGGAATGGAAAACGAAAACAATTTTCCTAACAACAAAGGGACGTGAAAAGCTGAATAATGCTTTTGATGCCCAACTCACATTTCAGTCGTCATTTTTCGATGAGTCATTATCCGACGATGAACAAAAAACGTTATACTCGCTAATCTCCCGCGTGCAGAAAAATAGCGAAGAAAAAATGTCGAAACGATAATTTTTTTTATTTCATCACTTGATTAGTCAACTAATAAAAGGAGGGAACTATTTATGTATACAATTCCGGGTCATCATCATATTTCAATGATTACGAAGGATGCAAAACCGAATAATCGCTTTTATAGGGATATTCTTGGTTTACGCCGTGTGAAAATGACAGTGAACCAAGATTCGCCGACGATGTATCACTTATTTTACGGTGATCGAACAGGAAGTCCGGGGACAGAGTTGTCATTCTTTGAAATACCTGCCGCGGGACGCACACACCGAGGAACGAATGCCATCACTCAAATTGGTTTACTGGTACCAACGGAAGATAGCTTAACGTATTGGAAAGCGCGATTTGAGGAATACGGTGTACATCATGGCGACATAACAAAGTATGCAAATAAACCTGCCCTACACTTTGAGGATCATGAAGGGCTTCGCATGGTACTTCTTGTATCGGAAGGCGCGAAAGTTTCCCATTGGGAGACATGGGAAAAGTCGCCTGTTCCGATGGAGCATCAGATTCAAGGAATGGGTTCCGTTGAAATAACGGTCCGTAGACTTGAAAAAATAGCGAAAACGCTGACGGAAATGTTTGGGTACACAGAAGTATCGCGTTCGGAGGACGAGGCTATTTTCCAATCAGTCAGTGGTGAAGTGTTTGGTGAAATCGTTGTTAAATCTTTGGATGGACCAACTGAAAGACCAGGACGAGGCAGCATCCATCATTTGGCGATACGTGTGAAAAATGATGAAGAGCTATCTTATTGGGATGAAATAGTTCGCGCACGTGGCTTCCATACTTCCGGTATCGTGGACCGCTTTTACTTCAAAAGCCTATACTTTAGGGAGTCAAACGGCATCCTATTTGAGATTGCGACAGATGGGCCAGGGTTTACAATCGATGGGGATGTCGAAACCCTCGGTGAACAGTTGGATCTGCCTCCATTTTTAGAAAGTCGACGTGCTGAAATAGAAGAAATACTGCAACCTATTGAGGAGGAATAATAGTGGAACAATATCGAATCGACCCTTCAAAAGGGATGGAATTTGGGCTTTATTCATTGGGGGATCTTATCCCGAATCCGCTCACTGGCGAGTGCCAATCCGCCCAAGCGAGAATTAATGAATTAATTGAAGCAAGTCAATTGGCGGAACAAGCGGGGATTGATGTCTTCGGAGTCGGTGAAAGTCACCAAAGTTACTTTACTACACAAGCGCATACCGTTGTCTTAGGTGCCATTGCTCAAGCAACAAAAAAGATTAAGATTACAAGTTCGGCAACGGTGTTGAGTGTATCAGACCCTGTACGCGTGTATGAGGACTTTGCAACCATTGACTTGATTTCCGATGGACGCGCAGAAATTGTTGCTGGACGTGGATCTCGTGTAGGTGCCTATCAGCTCCTTGGTGTGGATTTACAAGACTACGAAGAAATTTTCGAAGAGAAATTGGAACTGCTGAAAAAAATAAATGAAGAAGAATATATAACTTGGCAAGGCGAATACCGTGCACCTTTACAAAAAGCGCAGATTTTGCCGCAACCGAAAAATGGGTCAATTCCAATTTGGCGTGCGGTTGGAGGTCCACCAGCAAGTGCCATTAAAGCAGGATATATGGGAATCCCGATGATGTTGACAACTTTGGGCGGCCCAGCCATTAATTTTAAACCTTCTGTAGAAGCCTATCGCGAAGCAGCTCAGCGAAGTGGGTTCGGGCCGAATGATTTACCGATTGCGACAACGAGTCTTTTCTATGTTGCAGACACAACAAAAGAGGCTTTACAAGGTATGTATCCTCATATTAATGGCGGTTTCCAAGCGATTCGTGGCAGTGGCTATCCTAAACAGCAATTCGCCCAAGCACCCGACACACGTGATGCATTGATGGTAGGGAGTAAGGAAGAAATAATCGAAAAACTGCTTTACCAATATGAACTTTACGGCATGCAGCGCTTCATGGCTCAAATTGACTTTGGCGGCGTGCCATTTGAGAAAATTATGAAGAACATCGAAATTATCGGGAACGATATCATTCCGGCGATAAAGAAATATACAGCCCAATAAAGCAGGGGAGGGGAACTAAAATGAAAATTGTAGCATTATCCGGCTCAATCGTCGGTTCGAAGACTAAAACTGCTATGCTGAAAACAGTGGATATGTTTAAACAAAAGTATCCTGAACATGAAATCACGCTTCTTGATTTAGCTGATTATAAAGTGGAATTTAGTGATGGACGTAATTATTTCGAATATGAAGGGGATACAAAATACGTTGCGGAAACAATAATGGCAGCAGACGCCATTATCATTGGGACGCCGGTATTCCAGGCATCCATTCCCGCTACACTTAAAAATATCTTTGACCTGTTGCCAGTTAATGCATTCCGTGAAAAGGTTGTCAGCATCGTCGTAACAGCCGGTACTGCAAAGCATTATTTGATGGTCGAGCAGCAGTTGAAACCAGTTTTGGCCTATATGAAGGCTCATATCGTTCCGACTTATGTCTTCATTGAAGAAAAGGACTTTTTACGTAAGGAAATTGTCAACGATGATATCCTTTTCCGGTTGGAACGACTTGTAGAGGATACGGTAATGACAGCGGATGCTTTCGAGGCCATTCGTAAGAAAAAAGATGAAGAATATGATTTTTAATTCCATGGAAAGAGTTAGTCGATTTTAGACTGACTCTTTCTTATTACGTATAAGTGAATGTGATTTTATAAGCTCGTTCGATTTAGAAATTTTTTCGTTCGTTCCATTTTTGGATGTACGAGAACTTCCAAAGGATTTCCCGATTCAACGATTTCACCATTATCCATAAAAAGAACTTTGTTTGCGACATCTCTCGCAAAGTCCATTTCATGCGTCACGATGATCATTGTCATTCGCTCCTTGGCAAGATCTTTGATAACTGTAAGTACTTCGCCAGTCAATTCGGGATCAAGGGCGGAAGTTGGTTCATCAAATAATAGAATGTCTGGCTTCCTCATTAAAGCCCGCGCAATTGCAACACGTTGTTTTTGGCCACCGGAAAGTTTAGCTGGCAGCACATCTGCTTTATCCGAAAGACCGACCTTCTCAAGTAACTCCAAGCTTGCTTTACGATTCTTTTGAGCATTTCCATCTTTTAAAAGCTTTGGTGCAATTTCCAAATTCTCCACTACAGTTAAATGGGGGAAGAGGTTGAAATGCTGAAATACCATTCCCATTCGGGACGTAATTTGTTTGATTTGTTTTGGGGATGAATAGATGCCTTCGTTTACGAGGAATTCATCATGTACGGCAATACTTCCACCGTCAATCTCTTCGAGGTGAATGAGGCTTCTAAGCATTGTACTTTTGCCGGAACCCGAAGGCCCAATTACAGCGATGACATCATTTTTATCCACATCAAAACTGATCTGTTTAAGCACTTGCAGTTGATCAAATGACTTTTTCAACTTGTTCACTTGTAAAATAGACATGACTTCACTCCTTTTTAGGTACCTGTGTAGCGAACTATTCAGTTTATACACTACAATTGCATAAATATAAAACTAAAACGTTGAGTATATAATGTTTTATTATGATTAATGTATACATATTAAAATTGATTGAATTATCATGAATGTTTCTTGCACAGGTACCTTAACAATTATTCATATTGCAAACGGCGTTCTAACCATTTGAAGATAAATGTTAGGCATATTGTGATGAGTAGATAAATGATGCCTGCCATTACAAACGGAATTATGGTGAAATCACGATTGACCGCTGTTTGTGCAAAATGCAATAACTCCGGAACTGCCACTGCATATAACAAGGCAGTGTCTTTCACCAATGTGACCGATTCATTTGCAACTGCGGGCAAGGCAATCCGAAACATTTGAGGTAGAACAATATGGACAAGTGTCTGGAATTTATTTAAACCTAACACTTTTGAGGCTTCGTATTGCCCTTTATCGATTGCAAGTAAGCCACCTCGAAAAATTTCTGCAAAATATGCAGCATAATTCAAGATAAAGCCTAAACATGCAGCAACAAATCTATCTATAACTAAATATTGACCAATGCCCGGAATATGCGGTAGGCCAAAGACTAAGAAGAGAAGCTGCAATAATAGCGGCGTTCCCCTCATTACATAGATATAAGAACTCGCAAGCCATGAGAGGGGTCTAATCGAACTTCTAACTGCTAACGTCAACAGGAATCCTAACGGGATTGAAGCAATGATGGCGATGATAAATAGTATGACTGTCGCGCGAGCCCCTTCAAGCATTGGTAGTAATATGGAAATTAAATAATCAATCGTCATAATTTTGCACCCCCTTAAAGCTCACCTTATTTCAGAATCTTATCTTCCCCGAACCATTTTTCAGAGATAGCAGAAGCGGTGCCGTCAGCATTCACTTTGTCTATAGCTGCTTGTAATTTTTCAAGTAGTTCCTCATTGCCTTTTTTGACGCCAATCCCATACAATTCTGGTGCCAAAGACTCTTCGATTACTTTAAAGCTGCCTTCTTCTTTTGCCATATAATAATTAATGACGACTTCATCGATGACTACCGCTTCTACGCGACCGGCTTTCAAATCAGATAAGGCAAGTACGTTGTCGGCATATTCTGAAACTGACTTAACCTCAGAGCTGATAGGATTTGCATTCAATGCATCTGATGCTGAAGATAGTGCTTGTAATCCTACGGCCTTTCCTAAGAGGTCTTTCAACTGAGCAATATCCGAGTTTTGTAATGTGGCAATGACTTGAGCGTTTTTCAAATACGGCTTGGTAAATAAAACCTTCTTTTTTCGTTCATCAGTGATTGTATAACCATTCCATATTAGATCGATTCTTCCACTACTCAATTCTGTTTCTTTCGTTTTCCAATCTATTGGCTGAAACTTAACAGTCATCCCCATTTGTTCCGCGACAGCTTCCGCGTATTCAATATCAAAACCAGTCAGTTCGTTATTTTCATCTCTGAAACCCATTGGAGCAAATTTATCATCTACGCCTATGATGAGAGTATCCTTTTTCGATGCTGAATTGGAATTCGAACTTCCGCAACCAGTCATAAATAGTACAGTGCTAAGTGAAACAATCAAAACCATCATAAACTTTTTCATCATAATCTCCCCTTTATTAGTTGAATTACTTTAACGCTTTAGTGTGTTAAAGTATTAAATACTATATCATGATTATTGGAGTAATAGAACCCCTCCTTGAATATCCGGAATACTTTGTATACAGTGTATCCTTATAATGAAAATGTTTGCAGCCTTACATAAACGGTTATTAAATTAAATAAGGCGATGAATTATTTGTATTAAAGAAAGGAGGATTCCACAATGGATAAGAAATTTAATGAATTGTATTCAGAAGAAGAACAGTGGAATGAGAGAAGGGGAGAGGAATTCAGAAATGAATTCGTTGAAAATGGTAAAGATACCGCAACCCCACTCCAAGCGCTTTCTGATAATACGAAAGACAGTGAACTTGGTCCGGAACCAAATGGAATGGATCCGGTGGATAAGCTGCAAAAAGGGTTCTCTTTTCAGGAAGAGCCAAGTGAATTCCGTTCCCAAGGAGTAGCACAGTTTGGGATTGAACCGAATGGGGTTAACCCAAACAATAAAAAAAACGAATAGTTTGTCGTGTAGCTTTTAGACCTAAAAAACCACTTTCCTATGAAAATGAGCAGGAAAGTGGTTTTTTATAAAAGGGTAGATAATTACTTCAAATCGCGACCCAATGTCCTTTTGACACTTCGACTAATTGGGCGTTTTGCAGGTTGTAGCGGTCTACGGTGTTGTCTTCTTCCGGGATGTAGCGTTTTTTGTTTGCTTCAACCCGTGGATCGGGAATCGGGATGGCGGAGAGCAATGATTTTGTGTACGGGTGCAATGGGTTGCTGTACAGCTCTTCGCTTTCCGCAAGTTCGACGATTTTGCCGGCGTACATGACGGCGACCCGGTCGCTTATATGCTTTACCATCGACAGGTCGTGGGCAATGAATAAATAGGTGAGTCCGAGCCGATGTTGAAGATCCTCGAGCAAGTCGACGATTTGAGTTTGAATCGAAACGTCGAGTGCTGACAATGGCTCGTCGCAGACGATGAAGTCAGGTTCGACGGCTAATGCGCGGGCAATTCCGATACGTTGGCGCTGGCCCCCTGAGAATTCATGGGGATAGCGATTGGCGTGCTCCGGTTTCAATCCCACCATATCAAGCAGTTCTTCAACTCGTTTTCTCCGTTCCGACTTTGAACTGCTTAATTTATGAATATCAAGCGCCTGCCCGATAATATCGAGCACTTTGAAGCGCGGATTAAGCGATGAATATGGATCTTGGAAGATCATTTGCATATGGCGGCGCATCGTTTTCATTTCATCTTTCGATAATCGATTGACGGCAATTCCTTGGTAGAGAACGTCGCCCGCTGTCGGTTCATTGAGCCGCAAGATGGCACGGCCGGTTGTCGATTTACCGGAACCGGATTCGCCGACAAGTCCAAGTGTTTCACCTGGACGGATGAAGAAGCTGATATCATCGACCGCTTTCGTCAATTCACCTTTTCCGCTGTCGAAATGCTGGCGCAGTGAATTCACTTGAACGAGAGGAATCGATGCATCTATACCTTCCTTAATATGAGGAGGACGTTTCGGCTTCTTCTTTTCATCAAGACGTGGCAATGCATTCAACAGTTTTTTCGTATAGGGATGCTGTGGATTTTCGAATATCTCAAGCGTTGTGCCTGTTTCGACAATTTCTCCGTCTTTCATGACAACGACCCGGTCGCACATTCCTGCCACGACGCCAAAGTCGTGTGTAATCAGGATGATGGATGTTTCGAGACGCTGTTGCATACTCTTCATTAACTCCAAGATTTGCGCTTGAATTGTAACGTCAAGTGCAGTTGTCGGCTCATCTGCGATTAGCAGAGAAGGCCTGCACGCGAGCGCGATGGCAATCATGACACGTTGACGCATGCCGCCTGAAAATTCGTGGGGATACTGATTGAATCGCTTTTCACTGTCTTTGATGCCGACAAGTTGCAATAGCTCAATCGCTTCTTTCTTCGCTTCCGCTTTGGATAAACCTCTATGTTTTACGAGACTTTCGGCAATTTGTTTTCCGACCCGGATAGTCGGATTTAAAGAGGTCATCGGATCTTGGAATATCATTCCGATTTCTTTCCCACGGATGCTTTCCATTTCTTTCTCTGTTTTCAAGGAAAGGTCTTGCCCTTGAAATTCGATCTTGCCTTGCTTTATATAGGAAGGAGGGGAAGGAAGCAAACGCATGATAGAACGTGCAGTGACGCTTTTTCCACTGCCAGATTCCCCGACGATGCCTAATGTTTCCCCTCTCTTCAATTCAAAACTGACGCCGCGCACTGCATCAAAATCTTTTTCCCTTCCGGCAAATGAAACATGCAGGTCTGACACGCGTAATATAGTATCCGACATTAAAGGTTCCCCCAATCGGTTATCAAAATAAGATTAGTAAATTGACAACTTTTCTGTTTGGATATAGTATAGTATACCGATAGGAATTATACAACAATGGGCAGGAGGGAATTTTGAATGAAACTCGGCATATCTGCCTTGCTCAAAAGAACTTATAAAGAGGCGCATGGAAGGTCGATGTATCGATTCCTGCTTTATTTAACAGGATTGCCTCTCCATATACTCGTTTATCTCTTTTATTTAATGAAGAAAAAAGACCGTACTTACGAAGCGACGATGGCAGATGTGAAGCGGAAGCTCTCAGATGAAGGTCGAAAGAAGCAATTGTTCCACGAGTACAAAGATCAGTTGCTGCGAAAAGCGGAATTTTTCCAGGAGAAGAACAGCCCTGATGCGCTTAGCGTTCAGGCGGAAAAATTGGCGGTCGAACGGTTTCAGGAAGAGGTTGTGCGACGGACCGATGAACGGCTTTCGCAACAAGGCGTACGTAAAGAGTCGTATTCTACGTACTTCTTATCACTCTTGGAACGGCCGATGTTCCTCCTTGTTTCGCTGGTGCCGGGTGTCCTAATGTATGCTTGGCTGTTTTTGATCAGCAACCCGTTTTTGAAATATATTATGGAACGACTCGTCCAAAGTGTCTTTGTCATTATCGGAGTTGGAATACTCGTCTTTTCCATTCTTTATATTTCACCATTCGATCCCGCTTCAAACATTCTTGGAGAATCGGCGACGAAAGAGCAGATTGCGGCGTTCAATCAAATCCATGGACTGGACCTGCCGTATTTGCAGCAACTTTGGAATGCATTGAAAGGAATTGCGACGTTCGATCTTGGTTCATCGTTTGCGGGAAGTGAGGATATCGCGTCGAGTATTGCGAATAAATTCCCAATCACGCTGATGATTGCTGTCTTCTCGGTTCTGATGGCGATTGTCATCGCGATTCCGGTCGGCATTTTGTCTGCAACTCGGCCGAATTCGTTTTTGGATACGACATTCATGTTCATCGCATTACTTGGGTTATCGATTCCAAATTTCTGGCAAGGTCTGATCTTCATCTTGAATTTCTCGATCAAGCTTGGTTGGCTGCCAGCCACTTATAGCCCGGGGAATGCGTTGTCGATCATCATGCCGGTTGTCGTGTTGGGAACTGGGCTTACTGCATCGATAGCAAGAATGATGCGTTCTTCGTTACTGGAAATCATCCATGAGGACTACATCATTACGGCACGTGCAAAAGGGCTAACGAAAAGCCAGATGCTTTGGAAGCACGCAGTCGGAAATGCGATGATCCCAGTCATTACCGTTATCGGTCTGATGTTTGGGGGCATGCTCGGCGGCGCTGCTGTAACCGAGAAAGTATTCAATATTAAAGGGATCGGTAGCTACATCGTCGATAAGCAATTCATCCCGGACATCCCGGCGATCATGGGCGGTGTCGTCTATATCGCGATTACGATTTCGCTCGTGAATTTGCTGATTGACATTTTATACGCATTCCTCGATCCACGGATCCGTTCGAAAATGAAACAAACATAAAGCAGGTGAAAAGATGGAAGAGAAGCTGAAAAATCGGCATGCATTGGCTGTATCAAAAGAATACCCGCAAGCGAATTTCACCTGGATCATTTCACTCGTCGTCTCGTTGATCTTCTTAGGGAATAGTTTCTCGTTCAAGACCGGGGAGATAAATACGATTCTGTTCGCCATTTTCATCGCTTATTTGATAACAACTCTTTTACAGCTGTTTATCACATGGAAGATGAAAAGAGATCTACTGAGCAACGGCGAAATCCGCTTAGGGACTCGGCGATTAGGGTATATACAACTACTTAGTTTAGTGACAGGCAATATCTTTACGGCTGCGTTCGCGTTTAACCTTATCAATAAACGGAAGACGCCGGAATACACGTTTGCTGTCTATATGTTTCTAACCCAGCTATTCGTCATAGCAATTTCGGCAGTGAATATTTTCAAACCGTACGTCACGGATACGTTTCCGGCTGCAATGCTCGTGTTGCTCGTCATCGCGGTATTCCATCTAACGGTGTTGATCATCGTCGCGAAGACAGTGAAGGACGTAAGTGCTCCACGGTGGCTCGGGATTATTGCGGTCATCGTCATTCTCACTGCAGTGACGGGCAATCTGTTCGCGCTGCTACTTGGATGGAGCCTCTTGTTGAAATCAATGAGCAAAGACCATTCGCGCATTATGAAATGGAATGTGATGTGGGAGAAAATCACACGCAATTCGACGGCTACATTGGGAATGTTTTTCATTATCCTCATGCTGTCGATTTCGGTAGTGAGTGAGTTCACGTTTGACTATGCGCTTGCTGTCGAAAACGATTACGGCAATATTTTGCAACAGCCAAGCCTCGCTTATCCATTCGGCACGGATAACTTCGGCCGTGATGTGTTTTCGCGCATTGTGTTCGGCGCAAGGATATCCTTGATTGTCGGCTTCGCTTCAACTCTCATCCCGGGTGTTGTCGGCGGATTCTTAGGTGGGATTGCCGGCTATTACAGCAATCGTACGGATAATATGATCATGCGCGTGCTTGACGTGTTATATGCGATTCCAGGAATCTTGCTTGCGATTGCGATTATCGCAGCGTTCGGTGCGAATACGGTGAACTTGATTATCGCGCTCAGCGTTGGATCGATTCCGACATATGCGCGGACGATGCGGGCGAATGTCCTCATGGTGTCGAATTACGACTTTGTCGATTCGGCTCGTGCACTCGGAACGTCTGATATGTCGATCATCTTCAAGCAGGTCGTGCCGAATTCATTGGCACCGATGATCGTTAAATCGACGCTGACGATTGGTGGAGCCGTCATTGCAACGAGCAGTTTAAGTTATTTAGGGCTTGGGGTAGAGCCGCATATTCCGGAGTGGGGGAATATCTTGCGGGTCGGCAGTACGTATTTGGAATCCCATTCGTATTTAGCGATTTTCCCGGGGCTCGCGATCATTTTGCTCGTCCTTTCCTTCAACTTTTTAGGGGATGGACTGAGAGATGCGCTTGACCCGCGGCTTGATTAAGTGTATTTCTCCCAGTAGGGACTAACAAATAAAAGCAACTTAGAAAAGGAGATTTGATGATGGGAAAAAGATTATTGACCCTTATGCTTGCGCTTATCGTTGTACTGGCAGGCTGTGTGCAAACGAAATCGGATGTGTCCGGTGAGAAGGAAAAAGGAGATACAAAAGGTGGCGGCAACAACGGCAAGGTAACGATTGAGTTGCTTGGAACGAGCTCCGGTGAGGCAGATATGAATATCGTCCGCGACCAGCTCATCAAAAACGGTTTCGACGTGAAATTGAATATCCAACCGGATTACGGTAGTTTTAAAGCGCAACGGGATGCAGGGAATTTCGACATTGCATTATCCAGCTGGACGACTGTAACAGGGAACCCAGATTATGCAGTACGTTCTTTGTTCAAATCTGGCGGTGACAACAGTGATATCAGTGATGAAGAAGTGGATAAATTAATTGAAAAGGCAAGTACCGAAACACCTGATGAATACCAAGAAACATATAAGCAACTTGAACAACGACTTGTAGTAGAGAAAGCATATATTGCGCCGCTTTATAATTCATTCAAAGCACAAGGGGTCAATAAAGATGTATTGAACCCTAAGACAGTACGTCTTGCGAAATCACGTGCAATCGCATGGGAGACAATCGATTTCAATGATTCATCGAAGCGTGAAACGCTTGCATTGATCGCTCAACAGGCAATTGGTTCATTGACTTCCCTTGACCCAATCAAAGGGAATGACGGTTCTATCAATACGTTGAACACGAATATGTATGTGCGTCTCGTCAATTTGACGGATGACGACCAAGTCATTTCGGATGGATCGCTTTCGTATAACTATGCGATTGGTGAAGGCAACAATGATTATTACTTCATTCTTCGGGATGATATCAACTTTGCGAAAGTGGAAGATGGCAAAGCGGTTGATACTGGAGAACGTGTTGGGTCAGATGATGTTGTATTTTCATTGAACCGCGCGAAAGATAAAAATTCCGTGCCGGATCACCGGACGTACAGTTTGCATGAAAGCATTAAGGACATCGAAGTTGTAACGGACCTTTCTGAGCTTGAAAACGTGAAACTATCCGGTGGGGAAGGGTCAATCCGAGAAGCGCTAGAAAAAGGGCTTGACGCTAACATTACCGAACTTGTTGGAGATAAGACAGCAGCTGACAGCCATGCAGGGAAATACCAAGTCATCAAAGTGACAACGAACGAGCCATTCCCACAAGTGTTGAACTATTTGGCGCATCAATCCGCAGGGATCGTGTCGAAAAAACAAGTGGAAAGCATCAACACATATGATGTAGCGAACTTTAATATCGATAAAGACATTCCATACGGCGACCAACGTACGGTAACGGAAGGTTCTACCTATAACAACCATCTGTATGCGAGTGGTCCATATATTCTTGTGAAGAAAAACGATTACCAAGCAGACTTCGCGAAAAACCCGGTGTATCGCGCGGGCAGTGAATTCGAACCGAACATCTCTAACGTAACTGTCCGATTCATTCAAGACGCAGACAGCGCATTATCCGCATTGCGTAACGGCGAAATCCATTTCTTCAACGGCGTTCCGGAAACGAAGTATGATCTCGTTGAAAATGATGACAAACTCGTCTTGCAGAAGAACGACAGCAACGCAGTCGCTTACTTGGTCTTCAACGCAGGAGACCGCGATGTAGCGAAGAGCGAAAACTTACGGAAAGCCGTTTTGTATTCTATCAACCAAGATGAGTTCTTGAATTATTATCAAGGGAATAAAAAGAAAGCCTACTCAACGGTAAGCCCATTAGTCAACACAGGCAACGAATTGGTTGCAGATCCAGCCAAAGTGAAGGAATTCCTTGCGGAGTTTCAGGCGGAATAAATCCATTCTTAGAGTGGTGCAGCTTCAATTGTATAATGTGAAAGAGAAAAGCCGATCAATGTGGTATTTGATCGGCTTTTCTTTATTTTTAGGCTCATCATTCACCTCTATAGGGAAATAATAAACAAAAAGGGGTGAAAACATGTGAGAAAATACTTAATAGTACTATTAGTCACTTTTTTACTTTGTCTTACTGGAAAAGCTTTTGCAGTTCAAAGGGTTGTAACATCATTCATTAAATCCGATATTTGGTATGAAAATATTTTTCTGATTGCAGATATGGCAGATACAATGGCGACTGATAATTTCACTGTCCAGGTAGGCGGTGGTGTCGATAGTGTAGGTGGTGAATTATTTTACAACTTTCCGGAATGGCGAAATGAAAAATTCGCCCCGAAATTATTTTATGAAGATATCAATGCAGATAAGTTAAAAGATATTATTGTTGTGCTGATCTCAGGTGCCGGGTCTGGAATATCAACGAAAGAAATTCATGTATTGAATCAACTACAAGATCCCTATAGTAGATATACAGAAGTTCCCGTCGAGTCTATCTCGGATGCGGTCAAGCGGTTTGTAAAGATGGAGAAAAAAGGGAATGAAATTTTAATCTCGATTGGTAAAAGAAAATATGAAATAGACTATTCGAAATTTGATTATCATACACCTATCCATTCACCTGGGGTAGGGGCAATTGAGGAGTATACTCCTGAAAATGGTGTCCTTTACGGCTATACCACAGTATTTGTTACAATTCCCGAGGCAAGCATTGGAACTTTCAAAGTGAAATACGGATGGGACGGGAAATCGTATAAAGCTGAATCAGTTACTTTTATTGAAAATGTTCCGTAACACTTTTCGCTACAATACATGGTTTTAAGGTCAGGAAAACTACGATTGAAAATGATGATTGAAGAGATAAGTATACTGGAAAGTATAATCCTTTTTCGTATTATGAAACCTTATAAAGTGATGTAGAGCAGCATATATTAACACCTTCCAAAATAAAAGGAGGGTGTGTTTTTTTATGTTAAATGAGTATTTCGAAAATACAAATGGACTTCATGATATAATTGATTTTAAGGAAATATATAAGGGGCGGAGGGAAAGCAGTGGGAAGAGCAGATTCTATTGATAGCAAGTTAGAGTTTGCATTTAAACTATTTGAGAGTAAACGTCTTTCTAAAGCAGAAGAAATTTATCATGAATGTCTTAGTTCACTCGAAGAAAGTTCAAACAACTACAAAGTGGCGTTACATTGGCTTGGGTATGTTAAAAGTGAACTGAAGAAATATGATGAAGCAAGATCAATTTATATTAAACTTAGAGAAATAGCGAAGTTTAGTTCAGATCTCCAAGATGAACTCATTGCAATACATCAATTAGGTATGGTTGAACGCATGGCAAGGAACTACGAAGAAGCAATCAAATTGTTTGATGTAGAACTAAATTTGTTGAAGAACAGTTATCCGGATTTCTATGTAGGTTTTGCGGCCAACTATTACGAACAAGGATATATCCTATTAAAGAAAGGTAGTTTAATCGAGGCTGAAAAACTTATGAATCAATCCCTACAGTATTCCAAGCAGTCAAATGATCCGATTGCTTTGGGATGTTCTTTACGTGGACTTGGAGAAATATTTAATGCTAAAGGCGAGATTGAAAGGGCGAAAGGGTATTTTGAAGAATCGATATTTACGTTTAAAGAGTCTGATGATATTGTGGCGGTGGAAGAGGTGAAAAGTATATTGGATAAAATTTGATCAAATATAGGGGGATGAATATGGATCAATTAAAAAATAAAGTGAAAGTAATTTTCTTTGATGCAGGAGGGGTACTTTTTGATACTCCTATTAAAGGAGATGACAGGATCAGATTTTTATTAATGGAAAGGGGCTATACAAAATCAAAAATTGATTCTGCCCTTTTGAAAGCTAAACAAATTAATCTACCCTTTATTACAAATTGGAACGAAGAAGAACAATACTACAAGCTTTATTATGGAAGAATTGCGGAAGATCTTGGTGAAAATGATTTAGCAAATGAATTATTTCACTTTGCAGATTATGCCGGACATTGTAGGCTTTTTCCAGAAGTAAAAGGTGTCCTTGAGCAATTAAAAAGAGAGTATAAGTTGGCTGTAATTTCAAATGCAATGCCAAGTATGGACTGGATTTTTGATCGATTAGGAATTCGTAAATATTTTGATGCTATTATTCTATCTGCTCTTGTAAAAACAGAAAAACCAGGAGAGGCGATATATAATATTGCCCTAAATCAAATGGAAACAATAAAAGAAAAGTGTATATTTATTGATGATAAAATGGAAAATATTGATGGAGCCGAACAAGCAGGGATTAAAGGGATTCATTTAGATAGAAATAGAGGAGATCTGTTAGATCTATTAAGAGAACGGAATCTAATATGAAATGCGGGTTGCATGAATAGATATTGATATCAGGGAAGGTAGACTGACATAGGTTATCCAACAACATATGAAAATTATATCAAGGCTAAACGGCAGCATATTTGCCTAAGAAAATGCTGATATTTCATTATTATCATGTAAACTAAGAAATTAATAAAAAGAGGGGTGTTCAAATGTTTCAGCCTACAGCACTTTTTCAATCGGGTTTGAAGATTATCGGAGTGTTAACAATTATTTGGGGTTTGACCCACGTTGTCACTGTTGTTTATTCATTCTACTCAATCTTAAATCTATCAGAGTTGATGTCTAATAGTGATTTAACGAATTATCGGCTTTCCCTTATCTTTCAGGCATTCTATCCTGTCTTGCTTTTGGCACTTGGGATTTACTTATTAAAGAGTGGTGAGGCAATCATTCAATTTGCTTTCCGTGGTTCAGGGGAGAAATATGAAGCCAAAACCGGAGAGCTGTTCATGCTGTTTATGAAGTTAGCCGGATTAGTTTTGATCATTTATTCTATACCAAAAGCGTTTCAATTAGTTGCTAACGTCATGTTTGTTTCATCTGCAAAATTAATAGATACAACTGGTCAAACAGAATTCATTATTCATAATCTCATAATTACTGTTATTCAGTTACTGCTTGGTGTGTATCTATTAAAGAGTGGAAAAGTTTTTTATAAAATGGGGTTTAAATAGTCAAAAGTGGTGGTGATTCAATTGATAGAAATTCCTTCAAGTTTAGCAAAATTGACAAACGGATTCGATTGGGAACCAATAACAATTGGGCACTCGCAGTCGATGACCTTCTTATTGAAAGGCTCGTATGCAAACCAATACCTTAAAGTGCAGTCGGTTCATTCGGTTGAACGTCTCTTTGATGAAAAGGAAAAAATGAAATGGTTGGAAGGTAAGCTGCCTGTGCCGCGTGTACTATTCTACGAGATGGATGAAGCATATGAATACCTGTTGATGTCTGAGATTAAAGGTGTGAATGCTTCGGATCAATCCCATCGAGGCGATTTGCCTGCCATGTTAGAGTCGTTAGGAGACGGTCTAAAGGCGATACATTGTATCCGGATCGATGATTGTCCATTTATTCAAAGCTTGGGTGTGAAAGTAGAAGAGGCGAAGAATAGAGTGGCGAATGGCCTTGTCGATGAAGATGATTTTGATGAAGTACGAATGGGAAGGAAAGCAATCGATCTCTATGAGGAGCTTGTCGCCAAAAGGCCTTTGGATGAGGAACTTGTTTTTACACATGGTGACTATTGTTTGCCGAATGTGATTATGGAAAATCAAAGGGTGAGCGGTTTTATCGATTGGGGCAGGGCAGGCGTCGCAGATATATATCAAGACTTGGCATTGGCGATACGAAGCATTTCCAGTAATTTTGGCAAGGAGTATGTTCCTTTCTTTCTTGAGGGTTATGGAATAACAGAATTGGATGAATCTAAGGTCGAATTCTATCAACTAATGGATGAGTTTTATTGAGTTTTTGGTACCTGAATTGATATATAGGGGAGATTGCTTAATGGGGATAAGTAGTATCAAGGAACTCCAAACTCCGCAAGAAATTCTTAAAGCTTTTCCGGTAATGAATCAATTACGAACACATCTAAATGAAAAAGACTATTTGGATTTGGTTACAGAGGCCATGGAAAAAGATATGTACAAAATGTTTGCTTTGTTTGACGAAGGGGAAATTGTGGCGGTTACTGGGTTTAAACCGATGATCACACTTTACTATGGCCGTTTTGTTTGGGTATGTGATTTAGTCACCGATGCAAACAAACGGTCAAATGGATATGGTGAAAAGTTACTTTCTTTCGTTCATGAATGGGCAATAGTAAATGGTTATAAAAGCGTTGCTTTATCATCGGGATTGCAGCGAACCGATGCTCATCAATTTTATGAAGATAAAATGGGGTATGACAAGGTAAGTTATGTCTTTAAGAAAAATTTAGATTTATAATTAGATAGAAGTGATATTATCCCAATTAACTCCATTGCCAATTTACCATAAAAAATAATCCATCCTTGAGTATCGAGCTCGCATTGGACGGATTATTTTACCTTGTATTTGTATTTGAATTAAAACACTTCCTCTAAATTCACTCGGAATCGCTTTAAGACTGTGGATTCGATCATTCCGGTTTTTTTTAGTGAATCGACTTGTTTGAACTGTCCATGCTGATCCAACTCATATACAGGAAAATGAGGATTTACAACGTTAAGGAAGTTTCAATATCAAAAAGTCTAATTTCTTAATTAACTGTGAAGAAATTCATTTCTTAAGTGAACCTACCCACCACTTAACGCTTCGCGTTTGAAGTGGGGGCTTCTCGACTTATCGTTGCTTCTGT
>NZ_JBHSRM010000006.1:0-33724 GCF_042658975.1 Sporosarcina thermotolerans
ATATTATTGACTTAATTATTGAAGGGGAGCAAAAACGTGCGTTACAAGTTGGAACAGTGATGACCCATCCTGATTATCGAAACAGGGGGCTTTCTAAAAGTCTAATGAATAAGGTTTTAGAGGAATATGAACATACGTACGATTTCATGTATCTTTTTGCAAATGACAGTGTGTTAGATTTTTATCCGAAGTTTGGCTTTGAAATAGTGGATGAATATCAATTTTCTATTAATTTTTCGTCGAATCAAAAATCAAAAAACAAACCTCGTAAGCTGAACATAACAAATGTAGATGACATTAATTTTATTTTTGAATTTGCAAAAGAGAGAGTACCTGTTTCTGATCGGTTTTCAACTGGAAATTCCCAAGGAATATTAATGTATTATTGTCTAAACGTTTTTTGTAATGATATTTATTACCTTGGATCCGAAGATGTAATTATAATATTTAAAGAAGAAGAAAACCAAATTGATATTTTTGATATTATCAGTAAGCAAAAAAAAGATATTAATAATATTCTAATAGAGATTTTAGGGGAGGGAAGCAAAAAGATAGTTTTTCACTACACCCCAGATTATAAAGGCTTAATATTTGAAAGTAATCTTATAAAAGGTGATGGAACATTATTTGTAAAAACTAGTGGTAACAATTATTTTCCAAAATACGTAAAGCATCCTATTACTTCGGAAGCGTAACTCTTCTTCAACTAACGGGTGCTTTACTTGAAGAGTGTTGTGATCTTGTTTTCAATAATTTGGTCCGAGATTGAGTAAAGACGTTGATAAGAGGTGAACAGAATGGACCTGTGGGTCTTGGTTAAAGAACGTTATATGCTTCTTTCGATTTTTACGTTAATTATACTTGCGAGTCTAATTTTAATGTTTGCTACTTGGAAAAATCGTTCGAACATACCCAAAAGTTTAGTTGGAGTAATTATTGTTTTATGTACACTCATACTTGGTTTGTCTTTAGTAGCATTAATTTTCGTAATTTCTTTTGGATATAATTCGTGAGACGCTTCTTATCAAGCTAACGGGTGCTTTACTTGAAGATCATTGGGCTGCTTAAACGACACTTTTTTCTTGTTCAACTAAAGAAGCAGTTTAGTTAATGTAGAAGGTTTTTTTGCGAATGTGTTGAATAAGTTAATATATGTAAATTATTGTGCGGAAGGAGTGCGTTTCTAATAAATTAGAATGGCACTTTTTTTCTTGAACTAATGGGGGCAGTTTGCTTCAAGTGTGTTGTTTATAATAAATGATTCTAAAGAGAGCATTGGGGGGAGTTCATGAGGTTTTTATATTTGTTGTTAATTTTATTATTGTTCGTATTGGCAGGATGTTCTTCTGCTTCACTTTCGGACGCAATTGATAAAGATGGAAGAATCAATGTTGAAATCTTGTTTCAAGATGATATAGATAAAGTTGTTCTTTTCTTGAATGAGGATTATTCGGGCCAACCAATGTTAAGCCTAAATACTTTTACTAAGGAAGATTCAAGGTATATATACAATGCAGGAGGGGAATTTGCTCAAAACGTTAATATAACAAATCAATTTAAAATTATTAAATTAACCCCTGTTGGACACAGTTCGATTATAGCTTTATGGGGAGGAGTGTTTAACTACCCCAATGCAACAACGGTTAGCTATGTATTGAAAGATGATGAGGATAATGAAATATACAGATCAAAAGTTAAAATAACAGACAATATTGTATATGAGAAATTACCAGATGGTATTTATGAACAAGCGAAAAGCTTTCACTATAAGATTCTTGATGGAAAAAATAATGTAATAGTTGAATGGTGACACTACTCTATCTGGTGCTTTTCTGAAAGATCATTGATCTGCTTAGAGTCATCTTTTTTCTTGTTCAACTAACGAGGCAGTTTAGTTGAATAAAGTCAATAACCTGTGAATATAACTATATAAGGTGAATTTAAAGATAAAGGTGGATGCAATTGAAGGTATTGGTGACAGGTTCAACAGGACTACTAGGTTCAGCTTTACTAAAACAACTAACAAGCCCTGAGTATAAAGTCAAAATAACTTCGAGAAGTAAACCTGAAAATACAGGACCTTTCGAGTGGGTTTATAGTGACTTATTATCTGGTGAAGGTATAGAAGAAGCAGTAAAAGGAGTAGATGTAATTATTCACGCAGCAACAAGTCCGGTTAAAGATTCAAAAATCGTTGAGGTTTCAGGTTTTGAAGGGTTTTTAAGAAAGATGCAATACATAAAACATTTTATTTATCCATCAATTGTCGGCATAGATGGAATACCATTGAAATATTATAAGTTGAAATATGAAGCTGAAGATTTGTTAAGGAATAGTTCTATTCCTTATACAATTGTACGTGCAACTCAGTTCCACAACTTTGTTGAAAAATTATTTTTATCAAAACCTCACTTTAAAAGATATATTGTCCCTGGAAACATTAAATTTCAAAGTGTCGATGTAAGTGATTTTGCCAATCATTTAATTGGTTTAGTGGATAAAGATCCCCAAGGAAGAACTAATGATTTTGGTGGACCAGACATAATGACATTAAGAGAAATGGCTGAACTGAAAATCAAGATTAATAATGAAACGAATAAAGTGCTTAGCTTTTCTATACCAGGGGTACTTTACAAATCATTTGTGGATGGTAAAAACACCAATGATAATCAAAAAATGGGGAAAATCACATTTGTGGACTATCTAAGAAATAAGATGGATTGAGGTCATTGTATTGATTGAAGCTATTTTCATTCCCTTAGAACATTAACAAAGCCTTAATAAATAAAGTTTGCGAAGAAATGCACTTAAACTAATAGGGGCGTTGCTCCAAGAAGGAGTAACGCTTTTTTTGTAGAACTTATTGTGCTAACGTAGCAGGTTAATGGAATATGGAATATTTTGGTGTAAAGAGCATAACTCTTAGTATATGGCTGTTTTCCAAAATGTCGCTGCTATTTAACAATTTATCATATTGATGTTTCGTCAGTTAAGGAGGAAATCAAATGGATTGGTATATATGGTTCGCCGTAATTGTTGCTGTTATTATTATTATTGGGTATAAATCTTCTAAAAAGAAATAATGCTTGTTGAACTAAACCAGCTAATAGTTTGTCAACATTTTTTAATGAAACATGAAATACTTCTTGTTATACTTAAAAAAGGGTATAACAAATAACCTTCCTCTTAGTCTGTTGGAAGGTTTTGTTATATTTGGTTATCGGTTCTTATGCGTTATCTACAAAAGCAGAATTGGTTCTTAACAGGGCATAAATCCAATGTAAAAGCTTATTTGCACAGGCAATGACAGCTACTTTATAGGGTTTTCCTTCTTCACGTTTCTTATCGTAGAATGCTCGCATTTTCTTGTTGCGCGGGATAACTTCATCAGTAGTTTTCATTTTGCGACTGTCCCGGATTGCACATTTGACGGCCATGAATAGGGCATGTCTTAGTCTACTTGATCCTCTTTTGGTGATCCTGTTTACGGTTCCTTTGAATCTGCCGGATTCAAAGATACTCGGATCTATTCCAGCGAACGCAACCAGTTTCTTCGGATGATTAAACCGATCAATCTCACCGATTTCGGAAATAATCGTTGCAGCGATCTTTTCTCCGATACCCGGAATTGATTGGATAATCTTATATTCTTCAATTTCTTTTGCCGAAACATCTATCTCTTTTTCCAAGCTGGATAGGTGCTTTTGGTATTCCAACAACACTTTTATATACATTTCCATGGTTAGAATATGGCTCTGATAAAGGTTGTTTTGAAACGGATTACGTTTAGCAGCATCAATTAACTTCTGTGATCTCGCTTCCGCCCAGCTATATGAACGGCTCTTACAAAGTTCATGAATCTTATTAGATATCTCTTGTTCTTCAGCTGTTAATACATCGTTAGATGTGGGGAATTCCACTAAGGTCAATAAGGAGACAGCTGAGTATAAATCCCCAAACACACCACGATATTCGGGGGAAACCTGATCCAGAATCGCTTGGAATTGTAGTTTTGTCTGTACGTATATATTCGTCAGGTTTTCGTGTTGCCTTGTAAGATTCCGGAGATCTAACAGTTGGATTCCACGTTTCTTATAGGGCACTAATTCCTCTTTGTAGTACAGCTCACAGAGGTGATGGGCATCAATTATATCTGTTTTCACCTTGCGTAAACTGGAACTCTTTGCCCGATATGAAATGAGAGGGTTAACAATAATAATTAAGTAGTTTCTCTCCTCGTAATACTGAACTATCGGTGTATGATAATGCCCTGTAGCTTCCAATACGGCCTGTGGTCGGACACCAGAGACCCTTTCTACCTCCAAGAGAAAATCATGTAAACACTTCAATCCATCTAATTTGTGTGCCACCTTGAAGCTGCTTTTGTAAGGTTCTCTTCTGTCTAAGTATGCTTGAACCTAACTTTCTCCTTTGGCTATATCTAGGCCAATAACAGGATTCATTCTACATCTCCTCCACGTATAGTTTGCCGGTAACCCCTAATCCTCCTTGTAGTGTCATAGCTTCGCTTGTTATACGAAATCTACGTCCCAACCAGCCTTAATCATGCTTCTACAAGTAGGGGGCGGACGGTTTAGTTGACGGGTTCTATCACCCACGATTGCTTACGTCCTACCCAGGCTACAATAATCATAAAACCATATAAAAAATGGTCAACCAGAAATATCTGGCTGACCTTATGGTACGAACGGGTGTTTTACTAAAGATTAAGCACCCTTTTCTTATTCAGCAAAAGGGGCAGGTTAGTGGAATAAGAAGTTGAGATTCAAACAGTAAAGCGGTACGAAAAGTGATGTAACATAAACTTAACATGGTGTATATAATGTATTACATTATGCATATATTATTTTACATGAAGGGGGGAGACTATGACTTATCAAGAGAAAAAAAGCATCGTGTCTTTGGTTAGCGTAATAGTTATTTTTGGATCTTTTTGCTTGTATATGTATCCACAAATTCCCGGAAATGGACTGGAATCACTAGAAACCTATCGTTTTTGGGGGTCTTTTGTCTTTACCTTAATTTTAGTTTCAATAATTGCCCACATTATCATCAATATCGTTTTTAACATCGTGTATAGAATTACGACAGGCGAAAAGGAACCAACATTTGAGGATGAACTGGATAACATTATTAATTTGAGAGCAACAAGAAATTCATTTTTTGTTTTTATCCTAGGGTTTCTTCTTGCAATGGGATCTCTCATCATCTTTCAGCCTTCACAAATGATGTTCATTATTCTAATCACTTCTGGATTTATGTCCGATGTGACTGGCTCGGTTACGAAACTTTACCATTATAGGAAAGGAGTCTAATATGCGTAAAAGTCTTGTCGGCAACCACATTAGAAAATTACGATTTAACCATGATGAAATGACCCAGCAGCAATTAGCTGACAAGGTAGGTGTAACGAGGCAAACTATTGCTGCTCTTGAGAAGGGTAACTATTCCCCATCTTTAGAGCTGGCTTTTCGCATTGCACACTTCTTTGACATGCCTCTGGAAGAAGTGTTTTTTTATAGAAACTAAAAGTTATAAATCCAGTAAACACCTTATAAGGCGGGTTCAATTTTATTGTTAGGCTTAAAGATATCTAATAATTTGATAAATACGTAGGAGGCTAAACAGTTGAAAGCAGCAATTTATAAAACCTATGGTTCCCCTGAAGTAATGGAGATTGGGGATGTTGATAAGCCATTCATCAAGGATGAAGATAGGGTATTAATTAAAGTGGTCTCCGCCTCAGTAAATCAATATGATCATCTATTTCGAAAAGGTTATTTTCCTACCAGATTAGAAAATGGTCTTACAAAGCCAAAAGTGCAAGTTTTAGGAATAGACGTTTCGGGTATAGTTGAAGCCGTAGGAAGAAATGTACAAAAATTTAAGATTGGCGATCATGTTTTTGGAAGTTGTGTCGGCTCCCATGCTGAATATGTCTGCCCAAGACAAAATGTACTAACCATTATGCCAAATAACTTAACTTTTGAAGAGGCCGCTGCAATACCATGTGCTGCACAGACTGCCCTACAAGCATTGCGAGATGTAGGGAATATAAAAGCAGGCGATACGGTTTTAATCTATGGTGCATCGGGCGGAGTGGGGCACTTTGCTGTTCAGCTTGCTGTGTATTTAGGAGCTGAAGTAACCGCAGTTTGTAGTACCTCGAACGTGGAGTGGGTTAAAAATCTAGGTGCTCATCATGTAATTGATTATACCCAAGAAGATTTCGCTCACAACGGAAAAAAATATGACGTTATACTGGATGCTGTCGGAAAGAGGACCTTTTTCAGTTGTTTACGTTCTCTTACCGAAAACGGGATTTATATAACAGAACACGCACTCTACCCCAAGTATCATCCAATTCAATTGATGATAGGCTCTTTCATAGGTAGTAAGAAGCCTAAGATTCATCTTGCAAAACCAAATGACAGTGATTTGGACATATTAAGAGTGCTTATGGAAAAAGAAATAGTGAGACCTGTTATTGAAAAGTGCTTTCCCTTAAATGAAATTGTAGAGGCTCATAGGCACGTTGAAAGTGGAAGGACAAAGGGGAAGGTTGTTCTTAAAATCGAGTAAATCATAAATAAAACAGATAAATAATTTAGAGCCATTTTAAGAACTGGTTGAAGAGCTAAAGATTCATTGAGCTTCAGCTTTTTTTTTGTTTTTTATATAGCTATTTCACTGTTGAATTAGGTTAATTGCACCTTCCCGTTTCATTCGCACCAACTAAAAAACGCCTAAAACCCAAAAAAATTCAAGGGTTTTAGGCGTTCTGTGTTTTATCGTTAGACCGGGTTAGTATAATTTAGAGATACTTAGATATTCAGATGAATATCTTAAAGAACATTACGGGAGTTGTAAAGTTTAAGGTTGGCGCCCCAAAAAGCTAAAAGAATGAAAATCAAGAAGGAAATTAAAGGTTAAGTATTGAAGTTGTATATACACCTTGCATTTAAAAGGGAGGGTAGAATGGTGAATTTTTACTTATATGTAATCACCCCATTATTGTCTTTTATCGGAGGTTTTTTCGCTTATATCCTGACATTAAAAATTGTTTGGGAGCAATCATTGAGCGGTGGTGACATGAAAGCTGTATTACTTTGGGGTGGGATTGCATTCTTTTTACTGGCAACTCCAATTTATTTAGGAATTACCTATTTTATTGATAAAAAGTGCAAAAAAATAAAAGGATTACTCTATCCTGCTGGATGTATTCTTGTATTTTTTATACCAACATTATTCGTAACATTATCTTTTGGAAGCATGAACCCGTTTTCCCCGGAAGCAATGTTGTTTCACTCTTTTTTCCTAACATCGGGACTGATTTTTGGGCTGTGTAGTTGGGGATTTAAAAGAATTAAAGCTACACCCGTTATTTAAATAGATACCAAGGGTTTTAGGCGTTCCGTCTTCTATACCACCATGCTTATATTGACGCTTAGCTGCATGAGAAAGAAAAAATGGGAAAAGGGGATATGAAATGGAAATTAACGTGATGGAGATACTATTTTTCATCGCTATTCTTTGGATAATGGTCATCGTTTGGAAAATCAATCGCCGTGTCACAGGGATAAAACACATCCTTGATCAGTTGTCTAAACAATATGGTGTCCCGGAAAACCCGATAAATGATGAATTAAGGAAATTAATTAGCCAGGGAGAGGCTATCAAGGCGGAAAAAATAGCACGAAAAACTTTAGGGCTTTCAATGCTGGAAGGCATGCAATATGTAGATGATTTGAAGAAGAAGGGAAAAAATAGTTGAGTTCATGTTCCGAAACGACGGCAATTGTTGAAGTAGGGCTGTGCCACAAACGAAGCGGATTGATGAATCTAATTACAAGCTAAAAACGTCTATAATAAAGGGAAAAGGAGGTTTTTTGTGATGAGTAATTCTGAAGTTATTATCCTGTTACTGATTTACAGTGGAATGCTTATTTTCTTTTTAGTTCCATCTGCTAAGAGGGAAAGTAAAAAAGTGCATAAAGAACAATCAACCTTTCCATTTGTTTTTAAAGACAACTTAGCTAAAATGGTCTTTCAAAAAAAGGCCGCATTGGCTTTAGCATTGTTTGGAGTTGCATTATTCAGTATCCAGTCAGTGTTTGCTGGTGCAGAATGGCATTATAATGCGCATAGCGGCAATCCATCGATTAGTTACAAATCATCAGCACTATTCACTATGGGCGGTATGATAATATATACAGCCATTCTCTTGCTGATACTTGGATACGTAAGAACGATAAAAAGTATAAAGAATGCAAAGCAACAATCAGGCGCAGTTACTGAATAAATTTTATTTCTGAATCAAGCTATTGGGTGGAAATAGAGGGGGCATTGTATTGGGGTTTCTAATAGGTTTTATAATAATAATAATTTTCCTCATGTCATTTGAGGCTCAACTTAGGCGAATGATTAATCAAAATGAACAGGTGATAGAGCTGTTGAAAAAGTTGACTGAAAATACCAAATGACATTCAAGCAATCGTGCCCGAATGCTGCATACAAACTGTTGCCTTTCGTTCCGGCGCACGCTTTCCGTATGCGCTGTTTTTACCCCAAATTATATTCTTGAAAAACCTTACGTTGCACCATTTACAATAATTATAAGTGGAGTTTTATTCTGGTCTACATACCACCTGTGGAAATACTTTGGTGATAAAAAGAAGAAGGATAATACGAAAGGCAGACACGATTTGTAACTTGCTTGTTCTGTAATAGGGCACAGTTGTCGCATAACTGTTTACCGTAAAAGGAGCCATTTAACAGATTATAGAGGGAGTGACGACAATTAATAGAAACTTAAAAGGATGGATGTCTTTTGCCGTTCTGTCGGTCGTAATTGTTGGTGTGGCAATATATTATACTTTCTTTTTCACACCAAAAGATTCTCTTGAATTATATCAAACCATTTCATTTTCGGATGATTTCGATGAAGCCCAAAAGGTAATGTTGAAGGGGTATGAGTCTAATTTTAAGAAAGAGGATTTCGATTTCATTAGTGACTTGAAGAATTCGCCCAATAGAATAAGTCAGTTTAGTCTGTTTGAATATAACCAAAAAACATATCTGGTTTTGACTACACCAGGAACTAAAAGATTGAAGGTTTTGGCTGTTGAGGAGTTACCCAAAGAGATTGAGCAATATTTTCTTGAAGTGACGCCAAAATAAATATGCCTCAATCGGGCGCATTTGTTGAATAAACGCTGGGCCATAATCGGGGCGGATTGTTGAGGGAACATTGAACAAGGCTTGTTAGTTGAAGAAGAACTTTGGGGGGGAACTTATGAAAAGACTTGGAATAATCATTGGTGTTGCGGTTGGTTTGGTTATAATATTGGTCATAGTCAACCAAAAGTTTATGTTCAATCCAATATTATTTCGTTCCAACGCAATAACTTATAATAATTGGTCTGATTATACCTATCCTTCAAAAATAGAATATCTTTATTGGGACGATAAAAATGGTTGGAATATTGGAAATGAAAGCAGCAATAATAAGGAAATAAAAAATATTTTCAGAGTGTTGAAGGATGGCTTAGAGAATGCAAAGGTCGCCCGAAATGAATTCAACAATAGTGCTATTAAGAGGGAAATGAAATTAATAATTAGGCGTTCAGACGGTCTCATATTGCTTCAATTTGATTATTATGAGGGTGGAAATATGGCGGATTTAGGTAATGATAACTTTATTGAATTGCCATCATCCTTTAAAAGCATTCTATTAGAGAAAACATTTAATTAATTTAAATGATATTGAGCTAACAGGTGCGTTATTTTTTAAGACGTATGCTAATGAACTTCCGCAACGGGCGCGATTGTGGCACAAAATAATTAAAGGGGGTGGCGATTGCCATCTTTTTTTAATTTTTCCTGTGCAATCCTAAGGGGCGCTTCCTTTCCCCATTTTAGGTTAATTGCACTTTCTCCCTACATTAACATAACCAGTCATTAAATAAAGGCTGTCCCTTTCAAAGGGACGGCCTTTAGACTTTAATAATATGGCGAGATCAAAATATAGACAAGAACTCCTGTAAAACTTACATACAACCATAACGGCATTGTCCATCGAACGATTTGACGATGTCGATCGTATTCCCGATTCCAAGCTCTCGCCACGCTTGTCAATGCAAGGGGTACGATAGCTGCTGCGAGAATAATATGGGTGATCAGAACAAAATAATAAATTCCAGCAATGAGTCCTTCTCCGCCGAATGGTGTAGAGACTGCTAAATAATGATAGGTCACGTATGTGACGAGAAACAATGCTGTCGTGCAGAATGCAGCATAGATGAATTTCCGGTGTGCATTTATATTCTTTTTCTTAATGGCTATCAAAGCGGCTACCAAGAAAATGAAAGTGAAGCTATTGAAAATGGCATTCATCATTGGCAGGATAGTAACATCAAATGCATCAAAATCTTCAGTAGTTCGTTTTCCGGATAATAAACCGATCACGCCTATTAAGATAACTGAAAGAATAATAATGGCGGGTTTATAATTACGTTTTTTAAATGGCTTGTTCGATTCAACCGAGTGATTCATAAAAATCTTCCTTTCTACTTCTTGTTACCCTACATAGTGTACCATATTTTCCATTCACTACTGCCAACTTCACAATTATGACCAAATTCAACTATCCACCAAAGTACTTACCTAATTTGGGGTAATCCAAAAGTAGATTGACGAACCGATTGCCGCTTGTCCCATTGCTCATCAAATATTCTCTATACCGATTTTTATTACTTTCGCGCTCCGCGATATGACCAAATTGAAATGCAAGCTTTGAGTCATTCAATATCTTCTTAAGCACGAGTTTATCCATTTTGTTAAACCCATCGTTCGACTGTATGTTTTCAAGGATCTTGTCAATTTCATCATAAAATTCTCTCACCCGATTATTCGGTTTTTTTCTTCGCATTTCCATTGGTTGAATCATTGCCGATTTTCTATTTATTGAACTAACGCGGCAGGTTAGTTGAAGAGTGTAGTTTAACTTGTGTTCAAAAATCGGGACCATATTGTTGGGAGTGCTTTCAAGAGGGGGATGGGGATATGAAGGTAGTGGTTTGTAATTCCTTGGTGATTATCGGTGCAATCACCAGTCTTATATTTGCAACAATTTTAGGTATATACGGTCAAGATATATCTTATTATTTGAATAACCGTAACCCGACAATTGAATTAACAACGGTTATAACTATAGTAACTTTCCTTAGTATTGGATTGTATATAGTTACTCCTTTTTTGGTATTTAAATTCCTGAAACTAAAAAAGGAATATCTTATTGTGTGTATTATTATCTGTGCCCTTATAGGACTTCCAATCTCTTTGTTCTCATTTTTTGTTTGGGGGATGTGGATGGGTTAATTTTTTGCATTAACAGGCACGATTGTTTAATAATCGTCTCTGTTCTTCTTAAACTAACGAACGTGTGCTTTACTTAATGTTCGTTGAACTGGTTAGACAGCTCTTTTATCTTGATCAACTCCCATGAAAAGTAAAAAATGCTCAAAATCTATAAAATCGCATAACAAAAGAGACCCAGAAAAAGCTTTTTTTAAAAAAGGCTGAGCCTTCAGATTGTGTTTATTGAGTTGGAAGATAAATCAGGAGCCAACTCCATTCTTCTCAGAATAAAGGCAAGGCTGGTGCAATAACCAGAGTAGGATTAATCTCCCATGAGTGCTACTCGTATAGAGTGCGACAGTCTGTGATGCACCGTGGTCGTTGGAGTCAGACTAACGGATGGGCTCAATGGCACCATAGTTGATCGACCTTCATCGCCAGCCATACAAATCTATACCCGTTCTGAAACAATTTTCATCCTCTGTGGTGCAGCGTTTTTTGCTGCATGGATGGCTAACGGGTGCCTTTGAGCTGCTTGAGGGCACAATGAACTAACGGTGCAGGTTAGTTCAATAAGAGGATGAAATTAATTGGTGAAAAATGGATAAAACAAATAGTTATACTCATTTTGGAATTGGGAATAAAGGGGAATTAAACCATAGAGGCATAGTTGCTTATGAAGGTGGTATTTTCAATCCAGACGATATAACAAAGCTACTTGGAATACAACCATAGAGGTTGATATGTATGTGTATCCAGATGAAGTTGAGAGTAAATAGATACTAAGCTAACGGGGTTTAGTGAAGATTCGGCTGCCTATTATGGCAGTTTTTTTATTGTGTAATGGTGTTAAAATACCTCTGTTAAAAGGTTAGTTTTTGCGGATACTAAAAAAAAGGAGTGAGAAATTTTCATGAGAAATGTATTTGTTATTATGACGATTTACTTATTTTGGTTTGTCGCTATAGAAGATGTCAGTGCAGATAGTGATTCTTTCGAGAAAATTTACCGTGATGGTGGTTATCAAGAAATTTATAAGACATTACAAGAGAGTTAAGCTCATTTCAAACGTACTATTGCACTGCCAACACAATTGCCTCCAATCCCTTTTACTCATAGTTTGGGAAGATTGAGTGACTTAAATGGAAATGAAAATGATCAGCTTGAAATATTTTTTATTAACAAAGAGTTACCCCGAAATCATTATTCAATTCTAATTCAACCAATCGAATACGGATTGGAATTTAGAGAAGAACAAATCGAACAAAAAAATATATTGGAAGATGGGAATGAATCAATTTACACCACTACAGTATTCTTAGGTTTTAATCTCTTAGTTTTCGAAAAAGATGGATGGCAATATATCTTGTCTATCGATAAAAGAAACTCGGACATCGTAACCAAGGAAGTATTACTACAAATCGCAAATTCAATAAAATGATAAGGAACGGGAAAGGTTGTCGAAAAGCATGCGAGTCGAGTGATTAATTTGAAGATTACCCCATCTGATGTGGGGGTTTATGGTAAAATTGATGCAGGAAAGCACTAAAAGTGAGGCGATCGAATTGGAAATACTCATTATTAGACACGGCCAATCAGAGGCGGACATCTTGGAGGTTCATGAAGGAAGAGCGGACTTCCCATTGACGGAGGTTGGCGAGGAGCAAGCAAGGAGGATGGCTGATTTTGTTGCAAAAGAATATCCTCCCGAGATGATCTTATCGAGCACATTAAAGCGGGCAAGTGGGACGGCCGGCATTTTGCAGGAGGCAATCGGATGTGAACTACGGTTCTACGATGAGTTGAGGGAATTCAATAATGGGGTTTTAGCGGGCATGCCGAGGACAGAAGCAGCGATTAAGTATCCGTTGCCTAAAGGCGGCAGGCCGGTACATATTCCGATACAGGACGGAGAATCTGTCCTTGATATTCGCTATAGAGCAGAACGCATCCTTCGGGAGATTCTACATGATTATCAGGACTATAAACGAATTGCGATTGTATCCCATGGCAAGCTGATCTCTAATCTGCTCAAAGCATTTCTTCATCAGCCACATGGCGATATTGCATTTGCTACAGGGGATACGGGTATCCATTTGCTTGAAGTACGAGAGGATCTTCGGCTTGTCAGGTTTTTGAATCGGCTTGAACATGTAACTCACGAATAATATTGGTGTGAATTATGGTTTCTGAACTTGGGGGAAGTATCAGATGAAAATTATCGTGTGTGTATTATTGTTGTTACTCTTCGGATATGTTCTTTTCAAGTTCTATCGGCTCAAAAGTAAATTGAAACAAGCTGTCGTATTTCCTGTCACAGAAGAAGACTTGAAAGCGATGCGGGCACAACCGAAAAAAGCACTGGATCTGCCGGTGGTTGCTATTCTACTAAGGGGCATTTGTGGTTTAGGTCTCTTGTTTCTCCTTTTTATTGTTACGGTAATTTATGATTTGTATGACAGCGAAGTGATTGGGTGGAATCATTACGCCATGTTTATAGTGCCTTTGCTATTTTTTAATCCAGCTTGGAATTCTATTTGCGATCGTAGAAGACGGTGTAATTTGCGAGGGACGGTTTGTACCATGAAATAGCATCAAATGGTATCAAATCGAGGAAGTTCATTCGAACCATCCTGATTTTACGCCTGGGGTTAGCATTGCATACGTGCTGAAGATAAAGAGGAAGAGGAAGAGGAAGTATTTGATCGTTAGTTGTTTTATTACGTCGGATGCGGTGAAAGAGAAGGTAACCGGATTACTGGATGCTCGTTTATCGTGAAAAAGCTAAAGGGGAAATGAAATGAATAGGCTATTTATGATAGTAGCACTGTTACTATTTCTATTAAGTGCTTGTAGTAATAACGATTCAAAATCAAATATTATTTCTGCTGCTGAATTAACAGAGAGAGAGAAAGCATTGCTTTCAACTATCTCGGATAAATCATTTGTTTTTGATTTTAATATTGACAGTGAATATAAAGTAGTGTCTGCATGGATTGAAAAATACGAATTTGGTGAAATGGTTCATAATAAAATAAGCCCTATGACAACACCCGTTGAGGGTGATGGTTCTATCATTTTTGTGACTTCAAAAGTAAATGCCAATCAACAACAACCTACATTTAATATTGGAGTTAGCGGTAATGGTAGTACTGGTTCGATTAGTGGCTTGGATACAACTTCATACGATTTAGATAGCATGTCCAGTGTATGGGGAAGTTTCCAAGAAGAGAACAAATCAATTGAAGGAGAAGTAGTATTAGCAAGTATCTGCTATGTAAGTGATGGTCCTATGAGAAGTCTTACTACCGATTTTTATAATGATGTAGATGGTCATATGAATAAGTTAGAAAACTATGATGTAGTTTATCTTCTCAAAGCTGAATTTAAGAAGTGAGGATTTGTGTAAGTCTTCTTCAACTAAAGCGGCAGTTTAATTGAAGATGAAAAAGGCGGATGAATGGGGGGGAATGATGAACAAAAGATTAAAGAAAAAAATAGGGAATAGATATAATTTAATAAAACGAGCTGAACGACAAACACATAAACGAAAAGGAGCGAGATACATAGACTACGCTCTTATCCCGATAGGTGAGAAAGATAAATTGAGATTTGATCAAGAAGGATATGATATCGATTATCCATTTGCTACACACTGGTTTATCGAAATTGCTCCAACTAAGTTTTACTACATTATTTACGTTTATCCATGTACAAGTAAAGGTAGAAGTGATACTAATTCTTTTTTTGAAGTAATATATGCGGGGAAATTAGATGAAGTAATCTTGGCTTTCAAAAAAACAGTAGATGAAATGGAATATGATAGACATACTAGCGAGTTTTTAGGATTCTAATTCACCATTATCTTAATCAACTAACGGGAGCTTTACTCAAAGATCGGGGCTGCTTAGACGGCTCTTTTTTCTTCAACTAAAAAGGCAGTTTAGTATAAAAAAGAATATAACTATATTCTTTTGGGGTAGTAGTAAATATAAAAAATATGTAAAGGGTATGGGTAGTAAATGGAACCAAGCAGCATAATGCAGTTATTTTTTATTACAAGCTGGATTTTTGCAGTGGGTCTGTTAACTTTTCTATTACCTAAGAAAGTTAGGAAGTTTGTTTGGGCTATATTGGGCATCATTTTAATATGTAGTGTTATCTATCAAGGAGCAATTAAACCTTTGATTATAGAGCAAAAAACTGGGAAAGCCATAGAAGTATTAGAAGGTCATTTAGAAGAAAAATATCCAATAGATTCATGGATAATTACAGATACAGACGACTATAAAATAAAACCTGTTATAACTCTCCATGTAATTTTTGATAGTGAGCCAAAAGTAATTTATGAATATATAGTTGAAAACACAGTGGTACGGCAAGTAGATATGTGGACTGTACTAGGCAATTCGGTAGAAGAAAGTGGAATTGAACCACAACATGCAGAATAATTGATAAGTGTATGTGTATGATCGTTCTTCAACTAACCCTTTAGTTCAATAAGAATAGTGAAAGATTACGCCATTAAAACGCTCATATTAAGCGTTATAACAGTGGACGAGACACGAGTTGGATTGACACCAGCCGAAGTGGAAGCAGCCATGCAGGAAATAATCGATTCGCAGGTTTTTGAAGTGGATGGCTTGACCATATTTAGATTCATCCAAACCAAAATTATTACCGATTTTTTGCTTTAGGATTGTTTAATCGAAAATGGGGACACTAAAAAAGTATGTTTTAACATTTAAAGGAGGATATTTAAGTGGGTAAATTTGAAAATAAAGTAGTTGTTATTACGGGTGCTGCAGGTGGAATAGGAAAAGTAACAGCAAAAAAATTAGCAGATGAAGGTGCAAAATTAGCACTTATCGATTTAAACTTAGATGCAGTAAATGAAGTAGTCAAAGAATTAGGTTTAGGTGAAGATCGTGTCCTTGCACTTCAAGCGAACGTAGCAGATGAAGCACAAGTAAAAGCATATGTGGATGCAACGGTAGAGAAATACGGAAAAATTGATTGTTTCTTCAATAATGCAGGTATCGAAGGAACAACAAAACCAATTGAAGATTACCCAGTTGAGACATTTGATTTAGTTTATAATGTGAACATTAAAGGGGCGTTCTTAGGGTTGAAATATGTATTACCAGTGATGAAAAAACAAGGGTTTGGTTCCATTGTAAACACAGCAAGTGGTGCTGGTTTAATGGCATCTCCTGGTATGGTTGGTTATATCATGTCAAAACATGCGTTAATCGGAATTACCCGTGTGGCTGCTCTTGAAGGTGCACCTCATAAAGTACGTGTAAACGCGGTAGCACCTGGTGTTATTAATACACGTATGATGCGCCAAATTGAAGAAAACACATTACCAGGTGCTGGACAAGCGGCAATTGACGCGTTTTCTCAAGCCGTTCCGATTGGTCGTTATGGTGAACCAGAAGAAGTGGCGAATGTGGTCAGTTTCTTACTTTCAGACGATGCAAGTTATGTGACACAATCGATTTATACAGTTGATGGTGGTCAAATAAATCAATAATTTTTAAAAACATCCCAAATGGGATGTTTTTAAACGTTTGACTTTGAATCTTTTTGCACTAACCTCTTCATTACTCCCAACATTATGACCAATTGTAAAGATACAGTTCCAGTAGCTCTTCAGTCCGGTTTTTAGTTTCGAGGTTCCCATTGAATTCGGAATTGTTTTAGAACCTGGTACCGTTAATTACGTCGCTGCTCTTCCCGTCCGTGGTATAGAAATATGTATGTAGTAAACGTATCACCCATGGTGTCTCGTAGTAGTTTCATTTTGTTTTGACGTAGATAGTCTGATGACTCCTTCATTTCAGTCTGAACAGCATTGATGGCGTGATTGATAAGCCTTATATATGGTGTCTAAAATTTAAAGTTGCCCTTCTCGAAAGTTTGCTGGTCTTTAGCCAATATAGTCAGGACCATAGGAAGGTAAATCATATTTTCAAAGTGTGGAAGTGCCTCTTGTGGGATGAGCATTAGATCATCACGCCTTCTTTATCCGTGACGGGACCTGTTGAACCATAATTCGCCGTTTGTAAATTATTCCATCAGCTTCTATATACATCATTTCCAATAACTTACTATATCTTACCGATTTCTTAAACCTCTTAGACACACTTGTTCCCCTCCTTAATTTCATTATATGGAATGCATGTTCTCGTTTCAAGGAATATAAAATCTTCTTCAAAAAGATTCGGGTATACTTTTCACCAAAAGGGATTTGATACCGCGATAGGTGGTTTGCCTTTACTTGGTTTATTAAGGAAGGCGGGCTGCTTTCATATGCGATTCAATATGTTGTTGGTCAGAACCAATTCCGAATATCGGGCGAATCATTATTAGTAAAGAATTTTATAAGTTTAAAGAAGTTCATCCGGATACGAAGACTTTGAAATATGGATCGGAAATGAAGTAGCGGTGGAGAAAGATGCCGGATGAGGTTGTACTTCCGTAATGAAGATTTTCACCTTTGGTTAACCATTTCATGAGCTTTCTCCTTTTGATAGTGTAGGGAACTGATTTAGTCGTTGTACTCTACATACATTAGGAGTTTTTTGTGTGTATTCAAGCATTAGTATTCAATAAAACGGGCCATTTTCCAGGTTCTTGCCGTGCAACGGTAATAGGTACCTTTACAATTAGTATTATCTTTGTAAAATTTCCACAAATATTAACTTTTTTCTTGGGGTATTAGGTATAATCTATATACCTACTTAAATTATGTTTTAATGGGGAGGTCTTAAGTATGGGATGCGAAGAAAAAATAAATATACTTTTGGTGGATGATCGACCTGAGAATTTATTAGCGATCGAAGCAATTATAGAAAAGGATGAATACAATTTGGTTAAAGCTTCTTCTGGAGAAGAAGCGCTTAAATATCTATTTAATGATAAATTCGCCCTTATTCTTTTAGATGTTCAGATGCCCGGAATGGATGGCTTTACTACTGCCAAATTCATTAAGGCACGGGAAAAGACTAAAAATATCCCAATCCTATTTATTACGGCGAATAGTATGGAGTCGGAACATATTTTCATGGGCTATTCCGTAGGAGCTATTGACTATATCCTCAAACCTGTCGATCCACTAATTTTAAAAACGAAGGTTGAAGGCTTTGTCGATATTTATAAAATGGAATGTAAACTTGTGCAACAAGCGGATTTGTTGACCGCCAAAACACTTAAATTGGAGAAAGCCAATAAAGAGCTTTCTGAAACGACTGCCAAATTACGTTTATCAGAAGCACTTTCAAATGTTATTAGTGAAACGTCAAAGGATTCTATGATCGTTTTAGATAAAGATGGCGTAATTTTAAGTGTGAATCCTTCATGTGAAAATGAACTTCAATATCCGGATAAAGAGCTTATTGGCAAAAATATTAGAATACTATTTACCAATACCGAATCAAAGCTTTATCTAAAAAATATTTTTAGGACAGCTCTAAACTACGGGAGTATACAAGGTTATGAGGGTCATAAAGAGTTGTACATAACGAGAAAAGATGGGACAAGTTTTTTGGCGGAAATACAATTCGGTTGGAAGTTTATTCAAGAAGAAACCATTATCGCTTGTACGATACGGGATATTACCGAGCAGAAAAATAATGAAGCGTTGATCAAACATATGGCCTATCATGACTTCTTAACAGATTTACCAAATAGACGGTCATTTAATGAAACACTAATAGATCATTTGAAGAAAGCAAGAGAGGCCAATCAACCAGTAGCAATCATGTTCTTGAATATGGACCGTTTTAAATATATTAATGATTCGCTTGGTCACACAATTGGGGATCTCATTCTACAAGAAACTTCTGATAGGCTGCGCAGAACTGTAAGTGACCAGGACTTTTTGGCAAGGGTTGGTGGAGATGAATTCAACATTATTTTGCCAAAAACAAACAGGGAAAACGCACTGGAAGTCGCTGATCGAATTTTAGATGTACTTCAAAAACCGTTTTTATTGGATGAATATGAGTTATATATTTCAACGAGCATTGGACTTAGCATCTTCCCTTATGACGGAGAATATTTTAATGAGTTAGTTAAAAATGCAGGCGTAGCGTTAAATCAGGCAAAAGAACATGGTAAGAATAAATATCATGTGTTCCATACAGGTATGAACATGCAATCCTACCGATCTTTTCTTATGCAAAATGATTTGTGGAAAGCAATTGAGCGAGATGAACTGGAACTAGTGTACCAACCACGGGTGGATGTGGTTACTGGAAAAGTTGAATGTGCAGAAGCATTACTTCGATGGAATCATCCAAGCTGGGGCGCTGTATCACCAGCCGAGTTCATCCCTCTTGCAGAGCAAACTGGACAAATTGTAGAAATAGGAGATTGGGTGTTTCGAACTGCCTGCCAACAATTGAAACATTGGGAGGAAAATGGGTACAACTCCATTCGTCTGTCCATAAACTTTTCTGCACAGCAATTTATGCAAAAAGATCTGCCTTCCCGTTTGAAGCGAAGCATAATGGAAACGAATGTATCTGCCAATCGATTGGAGATTGAGTTAACCGAATCAGCTTTAGTAAAAAACGAAGAGTTCATCATCAATACTTTGCGGGAAATAAAAGAAATGGGTATTACAATCAGTATAGATGACTTTGGGACAGGGTACTCCTCCCTACAATATTTAAGCCGTTTACCTATTAATATACTAAAAATCGATAAATCCTTTGTTCACGGAATAACTGATGAGACAAACGAAAACAGATTGATTACCTCTACGATTATTTCATTGGCGAAATCCCTAAATTTATCGGTCGTTGCTGAAGGTGTAGAAACGAAGGAACAGCTTGAGTTCTTGAGTTTGCATCATTGTGACGAAGTGCAGGGCTATCTTTTTAGCCCGCCTGTAAAACAAGAACCATTTGAAAAAATGTTTTTGCAAGAAAAAGATATGGTTTTCGATGTAAAAGTTCAGCATGAAAATAGAATAATGAATCAGGAACGATTTGAAAATCCTATCCCGTTCGCATTAGAAAAGCTTAAGAAGAAACATTCTATATCTACGCGGGAATTAGAAGTCTTTGATTTACTGTTAGACGGATTAGGGAATAAAGAAATATCACAAAAACTTTTCATAAGCGAACATACCGTTAAAAATCATGTCACCCGCATCTTCCAAAAGTTAAATGTAACGGATCGGGCGCAAGCAATGGCAATGGTATATCAATATTGTGTTAATAAATCAAATAGCGTTATCGGCATTTAGTATTTAATCTATCAAGAAGCTGAATGCTGGAAGGGACGGAGGATAGTGAAGATCAGAACAAAGTTAATGTTAGCATTAAGTCCATTGGTGATTCTTTTAGTTGTTCTTGGTATTTCCGGAAGAATTCAAGTGGGTAGCTATAATAAAATTAACAGTACCCTGGAAACAAATTATGATCAATTCGTGTTAGCCACATCGATTCAACGAGATATAAAGAATGAAGTAATTAGTATACGAAATCTTTTAATTAATGAAGATGAAGAGTTAGTCCAAAAAGAAATTACAAAAATTGAAGAAGAAAGTAAACGGGTCTCCAAAAATATTGCTCGGCTTGGAACTCATGCATTTACAGAAAAACAACTACTTATTATGGATGAGTTAGACAATAAATATACAGCATTTGATCACTATAAAGATCAATTAATTGGATATGTATTGACTGGGAATAAGAACGCTGCGATTACTTTGATGAACGATAACTCAGAAACTATTCAGAAAGAATTCGAAGACTTGATCTCAGAGTTATCAACGTCATTCGAAACAAATATGTATACTTCCCTAGAAGGTGAAAGAGACGGTTTTACAAGAAATGTGCTTATAGAATCAATACTATCAATAGTAATAACCATTATTATTACTATCTTATTGTTTAGAAGTATATGGTCTTTCTCCTCCAGATTAAACAGAATGGCAAACGTCATGGGTGGAATCTCGAATGGAAAGTTGGATTTAGCTACGGAAGTGGAAGTTATAGGTAAAGATGAATTTGACGCAGTAGCTACATCATTCAACCAAATGACTGCCGCGTTAGGAAAGGAAATGAAAGTACAGCAAGATCTAACGTGGACAAAATCTAACATAGCTGCTATTACAACGAGTATTAGTGGAGCAAAAACAATAGAATCATTAACGGAATCGTTTTTGTCTCAAATTGTTCCCCTTGTCGGAGGAAGTCATGCCGTATTTTATGTAGTTGATGAAAATGAAGATGAGTTAGACACAGTCTTTACACTACGTGCCTCCTATGCTTTTAGAGAGCGCAAACATATGACAACCTCATTTCGTACCGGTGAAGGGTTAATCGGACAATGTGCTTTCGAAAAAAAACCAATTACGTTCTCAAATGTTCCCTCAGACTATATAACTGTAAAATCTGGACTTGGAGAAGCACCTCCATTAAACCTGTATCTTTTGCCAATCCTATATGAAGGCGAAGTTAAAGGGATTATAGAGATTGCATCATTCGAGCCTATTCATGATAAAGAACAGATATTGCTTGAGGAACTCGTCAATGATTTAGGGATCATTTTAGAAAGTATAATAGGTCACATCAAGCAGGCAAAACTATTGGAAGAAACGCAAATGTTAATGGAAGAAATCCAGACACAATCAGAGGAATTACAGTCCCAACAAGATGAGTTAAAAGCAACAAACGAAGAATTGGAGCAACAGACTATAACACTCCGCGACTCCGAACAAAGGCTCCAGCAACAACAAGAAGAGCTTGAAGAAACAAATACGGAATTAGAGGAGAAGACAAATCGGTTAGAAAAACAAAACAAATTATTTGAGGAAAAAAATCAACAACTTGAAATTGCAAGCATTGAATTAGAAGAAAAAGCAAGACAGCTTGCACTAAGTTCAAAATACAAATCAGAGTTCTTGGCAAATATGTCTCACGAACTCAGAACACCACTGAACAGCATGCTAATTTTATCGAATTTATTAGCGGATAATAAGGATAAGACTTTATCCGGAAAACAAGTTGAATTTGCTAAAACGATTCATACATCCGGAAAAGACCTACTCGCTTTAATAAACGATATTTTAGACCTATCTAAAATCGAATCTGGTAAATCGGATGTAAAGGCAAGTAACGTATCCTTAAACGAATTAGCCGATACAATCGAAAGAAGTTTCAGGCCTGTGGCTAATGAAAAGCATCTTGGATTCCATATTGACTTGCATGATGACCTGCCAGAATTCATTTATACAGATGACGCGAAGCTTCAGCAAATATTAAAGAACCTACTCGCCAATGCTTTTAAGTTTACTGAAAAAGGTGAAGTGAGGCTTGAAGTTTCGAGTGTGGCTTCTGAAGACAATCATTCAACCATCCAATTTACCGTGAAGGATACTGGAATTGGCATTGCGAAAGAAAAGCGTGACCTCATTTTCGAAGCTTTCCAGCAAGTTGATGGAACGATTAGCCGTAAATATGGTGGAACGGGCCTTGGACTCTCCATTAGTAAAGAAATCGCTTTACTCCTTGGTGGTAAAATCACTTTAGAGAGCAGAGAAGGAACTGGAAGTACTTTCTCCTTCATCGTTGGTGATTATAAGGAAGAAATGGCTGAAAAACTTGTAATTGCGCATCAGGAATCAGCTATAACAGTTGAAAATGTCCAACCATTGAAAGAACCATTCATCAAACCTGAGCCTGCCACCGAGAAGCAGTCAATTGATGAAAATAGTCATATAATAAAGCTCTTAATAGTGGATGATGATTTGACACAGAGAAATAGTATAATGGAATTGCTTGGCGACATGGACGTAATTATGAAGGCTGTTTCAACTGGCAAAGAGGCACTTGATGAATTGAGGAGAAATAATTTTGACTGTTTGATTCTCGATTTGGGATTAACCGACATTACAGGATTTGATTTGCTTGAAAATCTTAAAGATGAAGACAAGCAGCTGAAAATATTCATCTATACAGGCAGAGACATTACAGCAGCGGAAGAACATTATTTAAATAAATATGCAGATATCATTATCATCAAAGATCAACATTCCCCTCAACGATTAAAAGAAGAGTTAGGCTTATACTTGATGAACAAACGAACAGATAGCGAAAATTTCATAGCCGAAGATCATGATAAACAGCTGCATAACAAAGAACTTGAGGGAAAAAAGGTTCTTTTAGTGGATGACGATATTCGTAATATTTATGCCCTATCGAGCACCCTCGAACAATACGGTATGGATATCAGCTTCGCAGAAAATGGAATAGAAGCACTCAGGATATTAAATGACGATCCTAACTTTAATCTTATTATTACAGATATAATGATGCCTGAAATGGATGGATATGAAGCAATGAAACAGATTAGACAATTGCCTTCCTACAAGCATCACCCTATAATCGCTTTAACTGCGAAAGCAATGAAGGGAGACCGGGAGAAGAGTCTAATGGCCGGTGCTTCCGATTATATTATGAAGCCTGTCGATAATGATCAATTACTATCTTTGATTAAGGTCTGGTTGTTTAGACATGAAGGAGAACCGGAGTTAGAATGAATGACATAAAATCAGAGATAAGTTCACCTAAGGACTTAGAAAAAATAGAAATCGATTTATTTTTACAAGGAATATTTGAATGGTATGGCTATGATTATCGCGATTATGCCTACCATTCCATTAAAAGAAGAATATGGCATCGTATACACGCGGAGAGGTTAAACTCTGTTCTTGAATTATTGGACAAAGTATTGCATAACCCAGACTGCATGCAAAGGTTAACGGAGGATTTTTCCATAAACGTAACTGAAATGTTCCGGGATCCCCTGTTTTTCTTAGAGTTCCGTAAAAAGGTTATTCCAATATTACGGACATACCCTTCCATTCGGATTTGGCATGCAGGCTGTTCCACTGGAGAAGAAGTCTACTCCATGGCAATTTTGCTACAAGAAGAAGGTCTATACGATAAGACCAAGATTTATGCTACGGATATTAATACAAACGTACTTCGCATCGCTAAAAACGGAATATTTTCCATATCCAACATGAAAAGGTATACAAATAACTACCTGGAAGCAGGTGGGACACGGTCCTTTTCGGAGTATTACAAGGTGACGAACGATAAGGTGAAGTTTGATCCATCCTTATCGAAGAACGTTGTTTTTGCTCAGCATAATCTGGTGACGGATCGATCCTTCAATGAATTTCACGTCATACTATGCCGGAATGTTTTAATCTATTTTAATAGAAACTTACAAGCAAAGGTTCATCAGCTGTTCTATGAAAGTTTAGGCATGTTCGGCATCCTTGGCCTCGGAGACAAAGAAACCATATCCTTCACAAACAAAGCCGATTATTATAAAGAGCTTAGCAGACAACAGAAAATCTACCAAAAGATAAAATAAAAATGCAGGTACCTCTTCGAATTTTGAGGTACCTGTTTTTTGGGGTGTGTGCTGCACCTTTGTAAAGATTCCTGTGCACGAAGCATTTATGACAATTCAACACGTTATTGAAAGATACGAATTGATTGGATCGAAATCCTAATTTTCATTATTGGTTAATCGATGTGCACAATCATCAAGTTTTCGTTCCTTTCGTGTTATTACGGACAGTGGAGAGCAAGTCAATATTGAAATGCAGGTTAGGGGACATAGTTTCGAGTACCAGGTTCTCATTGAATTCGGAATTGTTTTAGAACCTGGTACCATTTTTTATAAGTAATACAGGCGTTGCAATGTGGGTGAATGACTGGCTGCAGATGATTTTCCCGTGGAAGGTGAAGGACTCGAAATACTTGAAGAAGGTCAAAAAATATAAATACCGAGAGACATCGATTCTTGATGCCTCTTTTTTTATTCAACTTTTTCTATTGAAGAAGTTCCTGCAGGTTCTTCTTCACCAGAGAAAAAATATTCTCGTTTAACTTCCCCAAACCCTTCTACTAAATAGCTTCTTACAATATCTTTATAGGCATTCATGAATTCAATTACAATTGCATTGTCAAATGTACCATAATGTGTTTCAACTGTAGCAGATACTTCTGTTACGATATATTTATTATAATTAGCCGATGCGACATCGAATGGTGTTTTTAAATATTCAAAGAGTGGTGGAAGGGAATCCAATTCAAATTCTAATTCCGATAGATCTTGATTGTTATAATCCATAGGAAAACCAAATTCCTGTTTCACAATAACAATCTGATTTTCTTCTACACGGTAAGTTGTAAGGGTACCCCTACCACCATTGCCTTCGTATTCAATGATATAATTCTCTGACATATATTCAGTACGCTTAATAAAATTAGAATTTTCGTTCCCATCACCTTTAAAATGCGCAATTTTTCCAGCCTCCATGAAATAAGACAATAATGGATGTTGATCAGTTTCTTCTATAAGTTCTTCATTATCATCTTGCATTTCCTGATCATTAGAAACATCTTTAATAACATCTGAATCTTGATTTTGTTCCTTCGTACATGAGACTAATAGTAAAAGACAAGTGAATAATGCCAACATTAGAAACTTATTCATTATCTAATTACTCCTTTAAAGTTATCTAACAAAAAATCTTTTTTTTCAAAAAAATGATTAGGTAGTATTATATTATATTTCATCAATCCTGTTTATGTCCTTTGAGGTCACATGGTTCAGGTGGTTTATAATTTTGTTCGGATATAGGGAATCAGTACACCGTTTATTTAAGTATTTTTAATTAAACAAGGGCATTATCCAAGGGAGGATTAATGCCTTTTTGTTGAACTTCTACAACTATTGGAGCAGGTTAGTTCAACAAGAAGTTTATATAAAAGAGGTCGGGAGGCTTCAAAATAATCATCTAATCTATAAATAAAAGAAAGCTCTTGAAATCAAGTTCCTTCTTTCTAAAAGTTATTAGTTTAATTATATTGGGTCAGCTGGAGCAATAGGGGTAGGGGGCAGTTTAGTTGAAGAAGGAAAAACCACAAATTTAGTTTCTGGAGAATCTTAAAGTTTTTTCATACAATGAAATATAGGCAGTGTTAGAAGGAAGAGAAAAGAGGGATTTGATGACACTCATAATAATGGCAATTAGGTTTGTTTGGGAAATTCTAGCTCTAAAATTTGAGGATAATGTTGTTGTGTTTCCAGCTATTGTCTTAGACGAAGTTGGTAAGAAAAAGAAAATTATGGATGAAGAGGGGACAGTCCCTCTGTAAAATAATTCACAGATAGGTGCTGTTTAAAATGTATTGCTTATAGTAAGGGGATATCAATTTTGCTGTACTCTTTTGATGTTTTTTAGAACAAAGTAATACAAGTTATATCCTATAAAATAGAATTCTCTGAACACAGAACCTAATAACATGTTTCCTTTGATTCGCTTATTTAAATAGAATAATTGAAAATTTTGTAAAAGTCGTATAAAATAACTATTACTATCCATTTTGTTCGACAAAGGGACAATCCCATTGTCCCTATAAGGTAATAGTAGTACCAAGCAGCTTGAGGGATCGGTCTCACTGTACCAACCAAGTGAACCTCACAGCACATTTCATAGTCCAAAGGAGCGGAGATCATACGAAAATCTAAAGTAATTATTGTAGCAGTTATTCTTCTTATTTTATTTATTACCGGTTATTTAGAAAGGTATGGAAGTGAAAGGATAGCAAAGGGAGAAAAAGAAGAAACATCAGAGGTTATTCTATCTGAACTCCCTACTGTTTGGCCAACAGAAGAATGGCCGACTTCAACACCGGAGGAACAAGGAATGGATAGTGAAAAGTTAGTAGAGATGTTTGAATACATTGAACAATATGACCCGAAAAAATTACATGGTTTACTGATCATACGAAATGGCCATATCATCGCAGAGAAATATACTTTCCCATACAATGAGAAGTTTACGCATAATACATATTCTGTAACGAAAAGTCTAACTTCCGCAATAGCTGGAATTGCACTTGATGAAGGAATTATTAATCATAATGACCGTGTACTTGATTATTTTCCGGACATGACGTTTGGAAATATGAGTGAAAAAAAAGAAAATATGACTATCGAACAATTACTTTTGATGAAAACTGGTATTCAGTGGCCGGAATGGGACTCAGATAAACAAATTTTTGAGGTATGGGAAAATAGTGAAAGTCTACTTCAATATTATTTAGATCAACCAATCATTAAGGAACAAGTGGGTAAGTGGAACTATGATACTGGTGCAGTCTACGTTCTAGGTGCCATTATTGAACGAGCATCTGGAATGACATTAAACGAATATGGAAAAGAAAAGATATTCGATAGAATCGGGATGGATAGTTTGCAATTTCATGTAACAAATGACGGAATAGCACATGGTGGAACCTATTCCCAGATGACTCCACGGGACATGGCAAGATTTGGTTACCTTTATCTTCATGATGGTAAATGGGATGGGGAACAAATTGTTCCAAAAGAGTGGGTGAAGGAATCCCTTCATCCACATACTGAATTAGGAATGACTGATTATGGTTACTATTTTTATTTGAGTGAAGGTGAAAATGGGCGAGAATTCTCAGCACGTGGTGCATTTGGTCAGTGGATTATAGTTGTTCCCGAACTAGAGCTAATTGTTATTGAAACCGGTAAAGATTCTGAAAGACTATCGATAAGAGATTATATTGGGCCGGCAATCAAATCAGAAAGCCCATTATTAGCGAATGAACAAGCATATGCTAGATTAAAAGAATTGATGGAAAAAAAATGAGGTTTATTGAATTCTGTGTGGATTGAAGGCCTGCAATAGCCCCTCTTTTATTCAAAAGTAAAGAGTGCATAAAATTGTACGCTTTTAGCTATTTTCTAAAATTGGTCATCTGATTGCATGTTACATGAATAAGGTGTGAATATGGTACAAACATAAAAAGGGACATCTCAACAGTACCTATAGATATCCCTTTTTGCTGATTGGTTAATTATCCTTATCAATGAATGTTGCTTGAGTCCCATTGATGATGTATGTTGGCATAACTTCCTCATGGCTATTTTCAGAATAGAAATCTTCTTGGATGGCAATATTCGCCTCAGTTGTAGAGTTAGCTCCCTTTTTATTGAAAATTTTATTGTCCTTATTCATTATTTTATTCAAATCAATGTTTGCTTTAGCTGTTTCCATATTTAAAAACTCATCTTTTTTCATCCTTTTCACCTCTTTTTTTTAGTATGTGTCAAAAAGGGTGAAAAATTCGATATGTAAAATTGATGATAAGGAAGATGGAAAAGTGAATTTGGGGGAGAACTGAAAAGGCTTGAGAAGAATTGCACTTCAACTAACGCAGCAGATTAGTTGAAGATTCGATTTCCGAAATAATCATCTCTTCATAATAATTAATAGCAATGAACCAAAACAACATAATCAAATAAAAAAGTGCTTTAGTGAAACGGCAGTGCCTTCCACTGAAGCTTTTTGTTTAAATAAAAGTACTCTATCTCTAAATAAGTAAATGGAGTAGACTAAATTAACAAAATAATTGTAAAGTATATATCGATATTTTTTAAAAAATAAAAACTTTTTTGAACGAAATGAAGAAACACTGCGTCTAATGAAGGAAGGAGGCGAATAGGATGGAATTTGAAATCGTGCAGCGTGCTATTCGTGGGGATCATCAAGCGATACTCTCACTGATTGAAATGGATGAAGAGATTTTATATCGCATGGCTTTTACATACATGAAAAATGAACAAGACACGTTAGACGTCATGCAGGATCTTATGTACAAGGCACTTAAAAAAATGCATATCGTTAAACAGCAAGAATATGCGAGAACATGGCTCGTTCGCGTTCTAATCAATTGTTGTAAAGACCATTTAAGAAAAAGACGACCAACCGTTCCAATTGAGGAACATCACTTATCTGGATGGGTCATCTATTCTGATTTGGAACGACTACTGGAACAATTATCTTTATCAGAGCAGCAACTCGTCTATATGAAATATTTCCAGCAACTCAAAAACAAAGAAATTGCTGAGCTAAACCAAATTCCTGAGGGCACTGTAAAGTCTAGGCTTCACTACATATTAAAGAAGCTTAGAAGTTCTGCTGGAGAAAAGGAGGACTGGCTATGAGTAAACTACCGATTGACGTTCCTAAGGAGAAACTTCAACAAATCCGAATGGATGCTTTGCGTAAAGTTCAGCGAGAGAAAAGAACAAAGAAGCGCATTGTACCAGTTGCCATAGTTGCTTTGCTTTGCGTAAGTCTTCTTTTTTCAATTCGCGTTTCTCCTACGATTGCTAGTTATGTTGCAAAAATACCTGGCTTTCATGCACTTGTCTCTGCGGTTTCATTGGATGCCGGAATAAAAGATATAGTAGACAATGACTATTATGAAAAAGTTAATGTCATCAAGTCTAAAAATGGTCTTTCGATTACACTGCAAGGCGTAATTGCAGATCATTCGGGTCTTGTCCTTTTCTATGACGCTGTTGCTCCTTTTGATATGACAAATTTAAATTTGAATGATGTTCAATTGTTCCAGGGAGCCGATGAATTACCAGGCCCAAGTACATTTGTCATGAATACAGGTCAGCAAGAACACATCTCTTCTTATGTAGAATATAATTTTTCAGAGCCAATCGCTTATACTACGAAGGATTTTAGAGCCGTTTTCCACTTTAATGATACAGATAAGGGGAATATTGAAATAGAGATCCCGTTCACACTACAAAATGAAATCGCTCAGGAAAAAGTTATTGCTGCAAATCGTACTGTAGATATTGATGGTCAAAAATTTACGATTACACAAATTCGTCGTACTCCATTAAAAACGGCTATAGACATTGAAATAGAGGAAGCGAATACAATGCAACTATTAGCTTTTGATGATATTTCAGTCATAACAGATAGTGGTGAGCGAAGAGGTAGTATTATAAATGGCATTGCCAAACAGGGAGATATTCGCGACGGCAAAGTTACGCTCTATGTGCAAAGCAATTACTTTCATGAATCAGATTCACTCATGATTAATATTGGTGCTGTTCAAGCTGTTCCAAAGGGCGAGGATTTTATAGAAGTTGATTTTGCCACAAAAGAAGTACTTACGAAACCTGATTTTTTCGATTGGGCAATTTCCGTAACGTCGAATCATGTATCAGTCGCTGTAAATAAGTGGGATAATGGAGATCGTCTCTTACGGCTATTTGATGGTGTGAAAGAAGATGGAACGACGTTAGAATTTGAAGGTTACACAATTTCACGAGATGAGGAATACGTAATTGAGACGGCACAATTTGAAGAATATGATGGCAAAGCAAAAATATATTTCAGCTATTACTTCAATCCGATTGGGGAAAATATCGAACTGAATATTCCATTGCAATAAAGTGCAGAGAGCATTTTTATGGGTGAATGAAGTACAAATTAGTAAGTATTTGTTGCTAGTTTTTAGAGGGAAAAAGATCTTTTTGTAAAGAAATCTACTTCAACTAAAGTGGTGCTTTACTAAGATTATTGAGCTGCTATAGAGGGCATCTCTTGTTTAACTAACGGGGCAGGTTAGTTGAATAAGGAAATACTTTTATATTCTTTTAAAGGAATTACAGGCATACCCTTAATAGGGAGGTGTTGTTATGAAAAAAGGAAAACTAAGTGTAATCGGTTTTGTCTCACTTTTACTGGTAGTTGCATCCTTGTTTTTATTTAAACAGGTTTCTGGGATAGAAAAAGAAGATATTAATCGTGGTTCTAATTTATCCCAAGGAGAAAAACATGAATTAGAAATTCTGATGGGACAGATAAGCCAAAGTTTACATGACGGAAATTATGGGATTATTTTAGACCATGCAGTCTTGCCTAATGAAAACATTGAAATAATAGTGAAATTAGGAAGCGAAGTGGATAAGAAGACCAAGAAAGAAATACTCCAAATAGCAACAGACGTGATTAAGCAAAATGGTTTTGATTCTGATTTATTCCAATTTAATATAACAAGTTTTTATAACTCTGAAAAAGTAGGAAATCATTTTTCGCAAAGGCTAAGTTATAATGATTTAATGGGAGAGATCATGCAAAGCTTAAATGCAAAGGGCTTTGATGTTGCTGTACAAGGAAAAGTCTCATCGGATAAAAACGTAGAAATATCATTAGTGCTACCTGAGGGTAAGTTCGATGAAAAGACCAAAAAAGAAGTACAACAATTAGCAACTGACGTTATTGAAAAAAACAACTTTGAAACTGAAATATTTCAATTTAACATAACAAGTTACATAAATAAAGACGATTAAATGTACAAATGATAGTTGTATTCTAGACTAATACTTGAGCCTACTAGTTCATGGCATTGATCCAAAAGGATTAATGCTTTTTTTGTCGAACTTATTAACTAACGCAGCAGGTTAGTTGAAGAAGAAACTATTGTGTAAGGATTTCAATATTTAATTATAACTACTCAAGGAGTGAAGAAAAAATGAAAGTCAAAGAGTTCATTAAGCAATACAATGAGCGATATCCTAACAAAGAGTTCAGTAATGAACGTTTGGGAAGATTTCCACTTGGGGATCGGCAGAGGCGAGCAACAGAAGAGATGATTATCACACACGAAGAAAAACTTGGCTTTCGATTCCCACCTTCTTTCAAAGAATTTTTATTGGAATTTTCTAATGGGATTATTCTATTAGGTTGGGAGCCCATTGGAGGAGTTGGTCCAAATGCTCCTTTTGCGGAAATTTGCAAAGTGGAGAGGATTATACCAAACATCCCTAGTAATGTACTGATTTTAGATACGAATGAATTTGTAGAATCCAATCGGCTTATTTCTCTTACCATGTATGATTCACGCGATATAAGTAATGATCATTGGGTTTTTATATGCGAAGAAAATGCAATCGATTACAGATTAGGATACGTTGCACAATCCGCTCTTAAGATTGTAGAAGTAGTTGAAAATTTTGAAAAGTGGTTAGAGATATTTTGGGAAGGTAACAAAGACAAGGAAGATAAAATGACCGTATCGACCTTTCAAATACTTGTCCCTGATCATTGGGATCGACAAAGGTTAGTTGCTCCGTGGGAATAACTAAAACTAAGTCACTTTCAAGAGAAGTGTTGAACCGAAAAGGGTTTAACACTCTTTTTGTTTAACTTATTGTACTAAAGTGGCAGGTTAGTTGAATTAGAAGAAAAGGAAAATGGAGGGGATTAGGTTTTTAACAACCTTGATAAATACAAGTTCATTCAACGAACTGTTGGCTTTTTCTGACGAACCCGGACCATGCTATGAAGCTAAGTGTTATTAAAATAATAGGTTGGTACAGCTCATAAGATTTAGTTAGATACAGAATATTTTAATTCTTTATAGGACTATCTTTACATATACCCCGTGCATGTATATGATATGTGTAAAAGGGGGTTTTTTTATGAATCAAATTAATGTAGGAATACTGTTATTTGATGATGTGGATGCACTTGACTTTGCAGGTCCTTATGAAGTTTTCAACTTAACAACTTACAAAGATAGTGATGTAAACAAATTATTTATGAACAAATTAGAAATTCAAGAAAAACCTTTTAATGTCAGTACAGTTTCAGAAGACGGTAGTTCAATAAAAGTGCATAACGGTTTAATTGTTCAACCTGATTTCAGTTTTAATAATGCTCCCCCCTTTGATTTGGTTGTAGTCCCCGGAGGTCCATATAAAGCAATAAAAGCAGTAAGCAAAAATCAAAAAATAATTAATTGGATTGCAAATCAAGGAAAGGATAAATTGATTACCTCTGTGTGCACTGGTTCCATATTTTTGGCAGAAGCTGGACTGTTGGATGGTAAACAGGCAACAACAAATATAGCGGCTTTAGATTATCTGGAAAGGAATTATACAAAAGTAGAAGTTATTAGAGGAGTAAAATACGTTGATCAAGGGAATGTTGTAACGTCCGCTGGAATTTCAGCAGGTATTAATATGGCGCTATTTGTTGTGGGGAAATTATTAAATGAAGAAGCATCGATTAGAACGGCAAATACTATAGAATTTACACCTACAGAAGGATGATTTATTTTGGTGTAAGGACGCATTCGAATCGTTATGTGCATGAATACCTTGTCGATCTAACGGGGCCATTTAGCTGAACAAGTTAAGAAAATAAGTGAAGGATTGGAGAAAAATGAATGTTGCAGCGGATGTCCATAATCTTCTCCGGTGCAATAATTGGCATTGTAAGTGCAATTTCAGGAATGCAAAAGAAAAATGATGGTAAAAAAGAATAAAGTGGTTTGGGCGCGATTGTTTAATAAGCGTCCTTTTTCTTATTAAACTAACGAGGCAGTTTAGTTGAAGAAGGAAACTGTTGAAAAAGGTGAAAAATGAAGGCAATATCTATTATGTGGGTATT
>NZ_JBHSRM010000007.1:0-901 GCF_042658975.1 Sporosarcina thermotolerans
AACAAAGAACAGGAAATACTGATTGCTAAAACCATCGGTTGCTCACGCTTTGTATTCAATCATTTCTTGGTGCGTTGGAATGACACCTACAAAGAAACAGGCAAAGGATTGACATACAATTCCTGTTCTGCCGCATTAACATGGCTGAAAAAGGAACTGACGTGGTTAAAGGAAGTTGACAGCATTGCTCTCCAATCTTCACTTAGGAATCTCGCAGATTCATATGGGCGCTTTTTTAAACGGCAAAATAAAGCACCCCGATTCAAATCGAAAAAGAATAAAGTACAATCCTATACAACAAAACATACGAATGGAAATATTGCGGTTGAAGGAAATAAAATCAAACTGCCTAAACTTGGGTTTGTCCGTTTTGCCAAAAGTCGCGAAGTTGAAGGCCGCATTCTTAATGCAACGGTCAGACGAAATCCATCTGGGAAATATTTTGTATCCATTCTGGCTGAAGTGGAAATACAGCAGTTAGCAAAGACCGGCTCTTCCATCGGCATCGATGTCGGTCTGAAGGAATTTGCAATCCTGTCAGATGGGACGCTATACAAAAACCCCAAGTTTTTTCGAACGATGGAGAAAAGGCTCGCTGATGCACAGCGCATCCTCTCCAGAAGGCAACGATTAGCTTTAAAGAGAAACTGTAAACTTGATGAAGCAAAAAACTATCAAAAACAAAAACGGAAAGTCGCCCTCCTGCATGAAAAAATCACAAACACACGAGTGGACTACTTGCATAAAATTTCTACCGAGATTGTCAAAAACCACGATGTCATCGGTGTTGAGGATCTGCAAGTATCAAACATGTTAAAGAACCGTAAATTAGCAAAAGCGATTAGTGAAGCATCCTGGTCCCAATTTAGAACAATGCTTGAATACAAAGCGAAATGGTATG
>NZ_JBHSRM010000008.1:0-137836 GCF_042658975.1 Sporosarcina thermotolerans
TACGTCAGTGTTCTTAGGAATCTCCCACTTCAAACAAACTGCAAGTTTGTTAAGTGGCGAGAGGTTCAACTCATGAAAAACCTTACTATTTGAAAAAGCGTTCCGAAGTAAGAGGTTTTCAAAAATCCGTGGAACGCACTTATTTAGAAAGCTGGGACTCCATATCAATTGAGATCAATCTTCTCGATGCTGAAACTAACCTATGCATTAGAGAATTTGAATTTCAAATTGAAAAGCGTTTAGTTCGGTTATTTATATAATGATGGGTAGAAGATCCGAAGGGAAAGTTTTATTTGGACAAAACTCAAGTAATGGTATATTTCAGTATATATGGTGAAGATTTTCCAATCGACTTAGTGACAGAAACATTGGGAATTGAACCTACAAAAACCTATAAAAAGGGTGATGCTATTAAAAGACCCTTTAATCAAAACGTTACTTCAACAGGCATTCATTACCGAAAAGAAACAGCTTGGGAATTAAGCACAGGATATCAGGAGTCTATTGACGTGAAAAACCAAATGGATCCAGTATTAGGACAGTTGATAGGTAAAAGGGAATTAATAAATCAATTGAAAGCGGAGTTTAAGTTAGAGTGCCACTTTTCAATTGTCATAGTAATGGAAAATGGGTATACACCTGGTTTGCATATTGATAATGAACAGGTTGAATTTGCAAATAGTATAAAAGCTGAATTTGATATTGATTTGTATGCGAACCCTTATGATGAAAACCTTAGCGGATTACACTAACAATCCATATTCAATATAAGCATGCAATGGAAGCGTCCCACGGGCGCTTTTTTTCTTGCATAAGAAGAGAAGCAAACTTATAAAACAATCAAAATATACCAAAATGTTAGCTAATATAGAAGAATTACTGTAAAATAGTAGGGGTCAAATGTTCTTTGAAAGGGTGATAGGAATGGAGAGTAAAATGTTACCTGTAATGCAGGGGGATTATCAATTGCAGGATTATGACCAAACAGCGAAGGAATTTCAATGGTCAGAGGCAGAGAAGGAATTCAGCTGGCATAAGACCGGGCTCATTAACATCGCGTATGAGGCTGTGGATCGACATGCCGATTCCTATCGAAAAAATAAAGTGGCGCTTTATTACAAAGATGCAAATCGTAAAGAGGCCTATACTTTTAATGAGATGAAGAGAATGTCAAATAAAGCTGCCAATGTGTTACGAAATCATTCAACATTGGAAAAAGGAGATCGTCTTTTTGTATTCATGCCAAGATCTCCAGAATTGTATTTTTCAATACTTGGTGCCCTTAAAATGGGTACGATTGTTGGGCCGTTGTTCGAGGCGTTCATGGAGGGGGCAGTATACGATCGCCTATCTGATAGTGAAGCAAAAGCGATTGTTACAACACCCGAATTGGTCGGCAGGATACCTGTTGAAAAATTACCTCACTTAAAAACAATATTTCTTGTGGGAGAGAATATTGAAGAGGATACATTGCATGTTGACTTCATGAAACATTTTAAAGAAGCGTCCCCATACTTTCAGGTCGAATGGATGGAACGAGAATCTCCGACGTTGCTTCATTATACTTCGGGATCGACGGGGAAACCGAAGGGTGTGCTTCATGTACAAGAGGCGATGGTGCAACAATTGCAGACGACAAAATGGGTTATGGATTTAAAGGATGAAGATATCTTCTGGTGTACAGCGGATCCTGGATGGGTTACTGGGACAGCCTATGGAATCTTTGGACCAATGCTTGCTGGAGCAACATCGCTGATCCTTGGAGGAAGGTTTTCAACGGATAGCTGGTATGAAGCCATTCAAGACTATGGTGTAACTGTTTGGTACAGTGCGCCTACAGCATTTCGCATGCTGATGGGAGCAGGAGCGGGACCATTGGAAAAGTATGATCTCTCATCCTTAAGACATATTTTATCAGTTGGTGAGCCACTCAATCCAGAAGTAATTCGTTGGGGGATGGAAGTTTTCAAACTGAGAATCCATGATACATGGTGGATGACAGAAACTGGTGCCCAAACAATATGTAATTTCGGGTCTTTGCCTATAAAGCCCGGGTCGATGGGGAAACCGGTTCCTGGAATTGAAGCTGCTATAGTAGATGATCGTGGACAAGTATTACCTCCAAATCGAATGGGGAATTTGGCGATTAAAAAAGGCTGGCCAGCTATGATGCGTGCTATTTGGAATAACCCGGAGAAATATGATTCTTATTTCATGAATAATGAGTGGTATGTATCAGGCGACTCTGCTTATATGGATGAAGATGGCTATTTCTTCTTCCAAGGTCGTGTTGATGACGTCATCATGACAAGTGGAGAGCGAGTAGGTCCTTTTGAAGTGGAAAGCAAGTTACTTGAACATCCTGCGATTGTCGAGGCTGGAGTGATTGGGAAGCCGGATCCGGTCCGTGGAGAAATCATTAAAGCTTTTGTTGCACTTCATGAAGGATATGAACCATCTGAAGAACTTTCCGATGATATTAAGCAGTTCGTCAAGAAAGAGCTTGCAGCACATGCGGCTCCGCGTGAAATCGAATTTAAAGATAAACTACCTAAGACACGAAGCGGAAAAATCATGCGCCGTGTATTGAAGGCTTGGGAACTGAACTTGCCTGAAGGTGATTTGTCTACAATGGAAGATTAATAAAACCAATATAAAAGGGACCCCATGAAGTTATGGGGTCCCATTTTCTTAATCGTCGTCATCATTTCCGGATGGCGGCTTTTTATTACCGTTATTTCCGTTGTTTCCATTTCCTTTGTTACCCTTATTATCGCTATTCCCATTATTTCCAGTTTCATCGCCATCATCGCCTTCATCATTACCTGGAGGAGGGGTTGGTTCTGTTTTATCATCTTCTTTGTCCTCGTCAGGCTCAGTTGCTGGTGGTTCTGGTGGCTCTGGGCTTTCAACTGTAATACTATTCGATGCTTCAGATAAAAGACCAGTTATATCTACAGCTTTGACATGGTAAGTGCCAGGTCCTACAGATATAGAATTAGCCGATCCATCGAACACTGTAGCTATCTTAGTGTTATTTTGGAAAACATAATAACCGATAATATCGTTCGATGAAGATTCAGTCCAAACTAAATTTGAACCTTCGATTGACGCGCTTACCCCCGCTGGAGCAACATCGTCGGCTGGGAATTCCGCCCCCGATACAACACCTGATGAGAATATGGACGAGGACGGGAATAGTTTTGAGGCATCGCCGCCCCAAGATCCAAGCATCCTGTCAATATAGCTTTGGCTTACTCCAGTACCACCTGCAACAATGAATTCAGAAGGGGTAGATGGAAGTGACATATACCGGCTGCCTTTGACAGAAACATAGGAGGCATCGATTATGCTGTCATCAGGCTCAGTTGGTAACATTACTTTCGAATTGAATAGGTCAGATCTGATTAAACCAGCATTTGAACAAGCCTCAGACGGGGCCAGTCCCGAAATCGCACAGAATGGTTTAGAAACTACTCCTTCAGGTTGCTTAAATGAGTCGCCAGCACCTATAATGTCAGGTTTCACTTCATTTGCCTTGTTCAATAATCGACTAAATAGCATTGTCGTTCGGGTCGTCGGATGCATTTGCCCGGTTCCCCTCGTGTACAATTTTCGCGTATGGTCTTTATATCCAAACCATAGACCAAGCGAAACATTAGGATTATAACCGACCAACCAAGCATCCCCATATCCATTTGTTGTACCTGTTTTTGCAGCAAGATCTGTATTGAAGTTCATAAAGCCAGGCACTTGTTGTCCTGTACCTCCAGGCTTTACGACATCTCTTAGCATATCGGTGATGATATAGGCAGTCTCAGGGCTAAATACATCAACCGGTTTTACTTCATGTTGATAAACGATGTTGCCGTTCATATCCTCGATTCGGTCAATGATATACGATTTGATAAACTTCCCACCGTTTGCAAAAGTTGCAAAAGCATTTGTATTTTCCTCGACACTTACCCCAATCTTCATCCCACCATATGATGTGGAATAGTTCACATAATCTTCGGCGTGTAGTTTCGTAAAATTCATTTTCTTTAGAAATTCAGCAGGCCGCTTATCAATAATTTCATTGTATAACCGCGCTGTAGGAAGGTTCAGTGATTCGGAAAGTGCCTTTCTTGCTGGGATTATCCCGTTTTCCAAATCAGCGTAATAGTTTGATGGACTCCAATCATCATTGCCAACTTTTATATCAAATTTGACATCGACTACTGGACTGCCCGCTCCGATAACCCCATATTCGATTGCGGGAGCATAGACAAGAAGTGGTTTCATCGAGGAACCGTTTTGTCTAAATGCTTGTGTGGCATGGTTCAGTGCCATCAACTGATGATCACGTCCGCCTACGAAGGATAGTATACGACCTGTATTGTTTTCAAGCATGATGGCCCCAACTTGAACGGGGTCATCTTTCAATACGACTTCCCCTGTACTGAGGTCCTTTTCTTCGCGAGTATATGTAAACCCGTAATATTCGAATTCCTCAGCAACTTTATTCATTTCATCATAGAGAGTCTTATCGATTGTTGAATAGATTCGGTATCCGCCTGTACGCATTTCACGTTCAGCAAGTATCTTATATTTTCCTTTGACTTTATCATCTTCTTCAAAGCGTTCTGGATCGATTCCGTCTTTTTTAGCAAGCATTTCCGCAAAAATATCTTTAGTTCTTTCTTGGATTTCCTGCGTTAAATAAGGGTATCTTTCTGTTGCTCGCAACGTTTTTTCCCTAAAGTCCTTTGTAATATCGTAATTGATTGCTTCTTCATATTGTTTTTCTGTAATATAACCTGTTTCTTTCATCCTGAAAAGGACAGTTTTCATCCGATCAATTCCAGGTTTGATATTTTTTTCGTTTTTCTTTCCACCACCATAATAACTGCTAAGAAATGGTGTATAGGCAAAAGGTGCTTGCGGTATTCCAGCGATGTACGCCGCTTGGGGAAGATTAAGATTTTTTGCTGGAATGCCGAAAATCCCTTCAGCAGCAGTTTCGATTCCTGCAATATTTTGCCCCATAGCGTTTCTACCATATGGAATGATATTTAAATAGGCTTCCATTATCTCCTCTTTATCCATAAAATGCTCAATTCGCATGGCAAGAAGAATTTCTTTCGCCTTCCGTTCATATGAAACTTCATTCGTCAGTATTTGGTTCTTTATTAACTGCTGTGTTAAGGTCGAACCACCCGTCTGACTCGAAGAGTTTGTAACGTCTTGGAAAAGTCCACGGAAAATCGCTTTTGGAACAATTCCATTATGTGTTTCAAAGTATTCATCTTCCGTTGCCAATACGGCATCAATGACGAATGGAGAAACATCTTTTAAAGTAGTTAGTTTCCGTTCAATATCAGAGTTTACTTTACCCAAGTATATATCATTTGAAAAATAGATTTCTGATGTCTCTTCGTAGTTGAAAATGGCGTTACGCATTTCAGTTTTGGATCGAAGGGGCTCTTTCGCAACAAGTGAAGCAAAGTAACCGGCTCCAACGGAAGTTGCAAAAACTCCGAGTGTCAACCCAAAGATAAGGAATAGAAGGAAGAGATTCCAAACTACCCCAGAAGTAATACGAACACCTTTTGCCCACCCTTTATTCTTCAACGCTTCAAATTTTTCTTCTATTAAGTCAATCCTGTTTTTACGTTTTTTGTTCAAAATTTCATCCCCCCTAAAATCCTTCCTATTATAGCACATTTCGGGCAAATCAATATAAAATGTTTGACAATCGGATATTTTAGATTACAATAAGGATTATATAATTTTTCGTATGGTGAAGGAGCCGAAGTAGCGGCGATAAATCCGTTTAGAGAGGCAACGGTTGGTGAAAGTTGTCCGGGGTATCGTTGACGAATTACAGCTTTGGAGTGCGACGCGTACGCGGCGATAATGCGTCTTTGAGCGGAGAATTATTTTGATATTCTCAAGCCGGGTGGTACCGCGTTAAATGAACTATTTCATAACGTCCCTGCATGATTTCCAGTGGAATCGTGTAGGGGCTTTTTTATTTTATTGGAGGGATTAGGATGACGAACGAGTTAATAGAGGACTTGAAATGGAGAGGCCTCTTATACCAGTCGACTGATGAAGAGGGTCTTGAAAAGGTATTGAATGAAGAAAAGATTTCATTATATTGCGGAACAGATCCAACGGCGGACAGCTTGCACATTGGGCATATCGTTCCATTTCTAACGCTTAGTCGTTTTCAAAAACATGGCCACCGTCCGATTGTTCTTGTCGGTGGAGCGACAGGAATGATTGGTGATCCATCATTCAAAGCTGACGAGCGCCAACTACTTTCTGAAGAACAAATTGCGAAAAACGTGGCGGGTATCCGTAAACAGTTAGAGAATATTTTTGATTTCGGCAATGAAAACGAAAACGCGGCTATTTTAGTCGATAATAAAGACTGGTTCGGAGAAATGTCCGCTATTAGCTTCCTCCGTGATTATGGAAAGCTGTTAAGCATCAATTATATGTTAGCTAAGGAGAACGTTGCATCCCGTTTGGAAACAGGTATTTCCTTTACCGAATTTTCGTATATGCTCGTTCAAGGTTCTGACTTCAGCCATCTTTACGATAAGTATAATTGCCGTTTGCAAATTGGTGGTTCAGACCAATGGGGCAATATTACAACAGGGCTTGAAATTATAAGAAAAACACATAATGATGAAGCGAAAGCATTCGGAATCACTATGCCACTTGTAACGAAAGCGGATGGCACGAAGTTTGGTAAAACAGCGGGCGGATCTGTTTGGTTGGATCCTGAAAAGACATCTCCATATGAGTTCTATCAATTCTGGATCAACACAGCCGATTCAGACGTTATCAAGTATTTGAAAATCTTTACGTTTGTTGAAAGAGAAGCAATTGAGGTACTGGAAGTTTCCGTTCAAGAGGAACCGCATCTACGAAAAGCGCAACAAACATTGGCGGAAGAAATGACGCGTCTTATCCATGGTCAAGATGCTTTGGATCAAGCAATTCGTATTTCGAAAGCATTGTTCAGCGGAGATTTGAAGGCGCTGACGGTCGAGGAAATGAGAGATGCATTCAAGGATGTTCCGACATTTGAAATGGAGTTGGCTGATAAGAATATCGTCGAATTCATCGTAGAAGCGGGTGTGTCACCTTCTAAACGCCAAGCGAGGGAAGACGTGACGAATGGTGCGATATCGTTGAATGGTGAAAAGGTGACAGATACAGCATATGAAGTGACAGCTGCTGATCGTTTAGACAATGCGTTTACAATTGTCCGCCGTGGTAAGAAAAATTATAAAATGGTGAAGTTTATTTAATGCATAATGGCCAATCCTGTGGGGGATTGGCCTTTTTTTTGAAAGGAAGTCGGTGATAAACGCTCGAGAGTCGGTGATAACGCATAAACCCCTCACATTTTCATGCATTCTTCTTCGCGGTCGTCCGTTTTCTAGACGCGGGTTTCTTCTTTTTAGTCTTATCAAGAGACGCTTGCAATGCAGCCATTAAATCGGTTGTATTCGATGGCGAAATTGGCTGTTTCTCTTTCGCAGCAACAGTAGCATTGCCTGACTTTTTCTCCTCAATCAATTCCATCAATGCCGTTCTGTACTCATCAGTATATTTTGTCGGGTCAAATACAGTCGTCAGTTGATCGACCAATAAAAGTGCGGTATCCAGTTCTTTTTGCACGACTGTATCCTCGCTCGGAATATTCCCGACATCCTCTACATTTCTGACTTCGTCAGGAAAGTGGATTGTATTCATCAATAATGCCTCTTCATAAACCCTCAACACAGCCAATTGCTCTTTCGAACGGATAATGATTTTGGCTACACCAATTTTACCGGAGTCCTTTAAGGCCTTGCGCAATAAAGCGTATGCCTTTCCGCCGTTCGCATCGGGTGCCATGAAATAGCTTTTTTCAAAATAAATTGGATCAATCTCCTCCAACTTCACAAAATCAATAATTTCCACAGCTTTATCTTCATTTTCTTTCTTCAACTTCTCTAACTCTTCATCATCCAGTACGACGAACTTATTTTTTGTATACTCATATGCCTTCACGATATCTTCATTCTGAACTTCTCTATCACAAACAGGGCATACCTTTTGATAACTAATCGGTGAATTGCACTCCTTGTGAAGTTGGCGCAATTTAATATCATTATTTTCCGTAGCTGCATGGAGTTTGATTGGAATATTGACTAATCCGAAACTGATGCTGCCTTTCCATACTGTGTGCATAAAGTCACCTGCTTTTATTTTTAGTATGAGAGCATCTTTCATTCCTATGTATACGAAATGAAATCGGTCTAACACTAAGAAAAACAGTGGAGAGCGATGTAATGAAACCAATGTTAATGTCTGATGCAAATGAAATACCAGTAGGGAAAGAATGGATTTATGAAACGAAATACGACGGTTTCCGAGCAATTCTTCATTGGAATAAAGAAGGAATCCAACTATTCAGTAGGAATGAAAAACGGCTAAATGATATGTTTCCAGAAATTATAGAAGCTTGCCGTCGAATTGAACATTTGATCAAACCATTCCTGCCTATTGTTTTTGACGGGGAATTGGTCTGTTTGCAAAACGATTTCAGAAGCGAATTCTCCTTCGTGCAAACGAGGGGGAGGATGCGGAAGAAAGAAGTGATCGCTCAACATTCGATGGCCTTCCCATGCCAATATATCGTCTTCGATCTTATCACTTTCAAGGGGAAGGATATGGCCAAGTCCGCACTTGAAAAGAGAAAAATGGAACTTAAAAAGTGCTTCGAAAAAATGGAGCTGCCATGCCAGGTTCAGTATCGGCACGAAAGCCTCCTTCAATTGATAGAAACATTCACTGAGGAGAAGGTATTGTGGAATCACGTCAGAATCAGCAATGGGGAAGGGATCATTGCCAAGCAAAAGAAAAGCATTTGGAGCAACGAAAAACGGACGAATCAATGGTTGAAAGTGAAAAACTGGCGGCAAGTTTCAATTATTATAACGAAATATGAACAGGTGAATGGATTCTTTACGGGTGCTGTCTATCATGAAGGCAAGGTCATTGAGGTGGTAACATTCAAGCATGGTATGACAGACGAGGAAATGAAAACGTTAAGCGAATTATTTCTCTCGAATGGGATAAACATTGGCGATTCCGTTTATGAAATTGCACCTTCTATCTGTGCGAACATAAATTGCATCAGCTTTGACGGGAAGCATTTGCGTGAGCCAAGGTTCCACTCTTTTGCATTTGAAATGAACCCAGAAGAATGTGAGTGGCGGCATATGCTAAGACAGTTGAATCCGATTCCAGAGAAAGTCCAAGTCACGCATCCCGACAAGCCGGTTTGGCCTAAGAGTGGCATAGAGAAGGACGACTACTTACTATATTTGCAAATGGCGGCACCATTCATGCTTCCGTTCCTTCAAGAACGGCATCTCACACTAATACGTTTTCCTCACGGTGTTCCCGGTGAAAAATTCTATCAAAAAAGCGTTCCTGATTATGCTCCCGATTTTGTGAAAACTTCAAGGGATGAAGATATTGACTACATCGTTTGCAATGATATCACGACATTACTTTGGTTAGGGAACCAACTTGCGCTCGAATTCCATATTCCCTTTCAAACAATCGATACAAAAATGCCGACAGAAATCGTCTTCGATTTGGACCCACCCTCCGTCGAAGAATTTTCCCTATCCGTTGAGGCAGCAGTACGTTTAAAAGCGATATTCGATCAATTCCAACTAACTTCCTTCGTCAAAACATCTGGCGGTAAAGGGTTGCAACTATATATTCCGATCCCATTCAACACCTTCACCTATGATGAAACCCGCATCTTTACAAAATTCGTCTCGGACTTCCTATGCGACCAAGAACCGGAATGGTTTACGACGGAGCGGTTGAAGAAAAACAGAGGAAACAAACTTTACCTGGATTATGTCCAACACCACGAAGGAAAAACGATTGTAGCTCCTTATTCGCCGAGGGGTACCGAAATAGGGACAATCGCTACGCCGTTGAAGTGGGAAGAGGTAGGGGAATCATTAAGACCTGAGCAATTTACAATAAATACCGTGATGGAACGGATGAAAACAATCGGTGACCTATTTAGGGAATTCAGGAAAGTGGGGGAGGCGCAGCCGTTTGCAGTCGTACTTGAGCAGTTGAAAGAGTTGTTAGAGGAAAAATAACCCCTTGATATTGCAAAAGCAATATCGGAGGAAATTTTAAGAAAAACGGCGTTGGAAAAAGCAAAAAAAATAACGCAAGAATGCTGTTATATCAGTATTCTTGCGTTATAAATGAACAGTTTTGATTTAAACTTGATGGTAAAGCACCTTTTTTATTACTCTAATTCCTTCCATTCATCAGTGAAGTGTCTTTTAACTCTGTCATTACCCTTCAAATGCATTTAATGCATTAACGCTAAGGGCTAGAGCAGAACCTGCTTTTAATGCTGTGGCTACAAAAATCGCCTCAGTAATCTCCTCCATGGAAATATCTAACTCTTTCGCTTTTTTTGTGTGTAGTTCAATACAATAGGCACAACCAGTAACATGAGCAACTGCAATTGCCATAAGTTCTTTATCTTTTCTACTTATTAATCCCGGTTTCATGGCTTCCATATCAAATTTATTGAAGGATTTAAATGTTTCGGGGTTTAACGCGCCGAATTCCTTAAATCGCAACATATTTGATCTACTATATAGATCATAGTCCTCTTCAGCTCCATCATAAGCGTTTAGTCCGTTTAAGCCATGGGCTAGTGCGGAACCAGCTTTTAAAGCCGTAGCAACCATAATTGCTTCTTGGATTTCCTCTTTAGAAGCTTCTAATTTTTTAGCTGCTGTTACATGTGCTTCAATGCAGTAAGGACAGCCCGTTACATGCGCAATTGCTACAGCAATTAGTTCCTTAGTTCTCTTCGGAATAAGACCTTCTGCTAAAGCTAATCGATCAAATGCAATAAATGCTTTGAATGTGTCCGGGGCAAGTTTTCCTAACTCCATTAATCTACTAGCATTTGATTTTTGAAATAAACTATTGTTTGTCAATTTATAGCCTCCAGTTAAAAAAACATAGTCAATCTTCTTCGTAGCTTATTTCCATTTGAACTTTACCAGATTTGTATTTCCAAATTGCATATGAACTTGCAAGAGCAAGTATTACAATGTTTCCCAGAACCAAATTTATGCTTAAATCCTTAGATAATAAGTAAACTTGGAAGCCAGATGTCAATGTGGCTAAAATACTTATGATCCAAAGGGTTGTTTTTGAAGTGCGAAACTTCGATTTTGCCCACAAATCAGGAACTACTTTCGGTAATCTAACTGTAGCGATTGAAAGTACTAGGAGTAAAACATTATTTAGAATTAGTGCAAAACTTGCTATTCCACCTATATTCCAGCCGGTAATAATCGGGATTAACCCCAAAATGTAAAAGATGGTTAACAGTATATGTGGAGTTTTATATTTTTCATTAATTGCTCCTAACCGTTTTGGAAGCCATCCGTCAATACTAGCTTGAAGCACCGGTTTCGTTACCCATCCTAATGTCGCATTTAGAGTTGTGGCCAAAGCAAACATGGCGCCGCCAACAATAAAGAATACATATATTGGATAAGGTAAAATTTCAAAGGCTACAACAGTTAGCGGTTTATTTGCAACTTCGCTAATAGGCAATACACCTGCAGCAACTGTAGCGATAAAAGCATAGATTATTGCAACTAAAACCGTTGAAACGATCAAAACGAATGGGATATCTTTTGTTGGATTTTTTGCTTCTGCACCAAAGTTTATAACAACAGAAGCTCCACCTGTCGCAAAAGTCAACAAGGCAGCAGCAGCAAACAATCCTGTAATTCCTCCTGGCATGAACTCTGCACCTGAAAAATAACCAGGCTGAATATGCGGCATCCCGAAAACAACGAATAACGTTAATGCTAAAGCCATAACAATAACCATAATCGTTTGTACCTTAGCTGCTTCTTTTACACCAAATAAATTCGCTAAATAAAAAATGGTCAGGATTGTAACAGCAATTAATGTAGAATTTATTCCAGGAATTAGCGCTAAGAAATAGTCTGCAAAGGATAAAGCATACATTGCTATTGAAATATTAGTTATTATATAGATAATTGTATAGAATCCAGCAAATCGATTCCCAACAAGAAGTGCTGCTTGTGTATAAAACCCACCCCTCAATCGAACCGTTCCAGCAACTACAATCTGGGTAAATGCCATAATGATAACAAACACTGCGGCAATCATGAACGCAATGTTTACAGACTTTCCAGTCATGCCAATGGCTACTCCAGCCAATGCGAATAGCCCAGCCCCAATAATTTGTCCGATTGCAATGGACATTAGGTCCCCTCTACCTAAAACTCTTTTTAGATCTTTAGTTGAAGATTGTTTTTGCTCTGTTATCGGAATATTTTCGGTTACGACAGCTTGTGTATGTGTATGTTCCATGTTTTTCCCCCATTTGTGTTCCCAATGTAATTGTTTATTATACTTCCTATGCTTTTATAAGATTTATAGCTTCTACATCCTGAAATTCCAAAGCGATTCTTTCAAGTGCTTCTTTTATGAGTGGACGAGGTGATGGAATGCAAATTCTTTGAAAACCTTCTCCACCATCTCCGAACATATCCCCATCCTCAAGTAAGACATTCGCTTTATTGTAAATACGATCATGAACCTCTTTAGATGAGAGTCCATAACCCCTAAAATCCAGCCACATAACGTAGGTTCCTTCGGGAATGTTCACTTTTACTGTAGGCAAGTTCTCTGCTAAGAAACTCTTCACATAATCCATGGTGTCATCAATATATTGATTTAATTGCTCTAGCCATTCTTCTCCTTCGTTGTAGACAGCAATAAGAGCTGAAACTGTAAACGGAGATGGTAGCTGCATACCCATTGCTTCAGTAAAGGTGTTTCTCATCTCTGTATTTGAGATGATGACATTTGTACAATGAAGCCCAGCGACATTAAAAGTTTTATTAATTGCTGTACAAGTAATAATATGATCTGTATTGTCCGCAATCTTTGCTAAAGGAGTAAAGGTTTGATTCTTTCTTATAAGATCCCCATGAATTTCATCAGCAACAATGATGACATCATTTTCTGCACAAATATCAGAGAGCTTTTTCAATTCTTCTACAGTAAAAATTCTTCCGGTAGGATTATGGGGATTACATAGAATAAACATTTTTGTGTTTTCTTCTTTGGCTTTTGCTTCAAAATCCTCAAAATCAATTGAGTAATAGCCTTCAGAATCACATTTCATGGCGTTATGTCTTACAACCCTGCCATTCCCTTCTACAGCTGTTGTAAATGGAGGATAAACAGGTGGTTGAATAATGACGCCATCCCCAGGATTGGTTAATGCTTTTACAGCTATATTCAATGCATGAACTGTTCCAGGGCTATATACGATTTCCTCCTTTTTGATTGTCCAGTCATGTCTCTTTCTAAACCAATGCTGAATAGAATCATAGTACTCATCAGGAAAAACGGAATACCCAAAAATACGATGCTCAACAGTTTTGTGAAGCGCATCTATCAATGGTTGCGGGACAGGTAAATCCATATCAGCTGTAAATAATGGAATTGTCTCATTATCATACCTCTCTGTTAAACCAACCTGTTTAATTAAGTCACCACCATCCCATTTTAAAGAATAAGTATTTCTTCGATCTACCATTTCATCAAAATTGTATTTCATCCTCTTTCTCCCCCTTGGTTTGATAATCGATACTCGTAATGAATAAAAGCGCTTACATTTTGTTTCAAAAACAGTTTAGCACCTAAACCATTTTATTGTCAACAGTATTTTCGATATCTTTTAAATAATGTAAATCGTATCTTAATAAAGCGTTATAGAATGAAATACAACTCTTAATCTATGCTACAATCAGTTATAATGATAAGCTTCACAATGAAAGTAGGTGGAAATTTGGAAAGAGAGGAAGTTTTTTTTGAACTTATGGAAACGCTTTATGAGGTGTCTCGATTTATTAGTTCCTACGAAAGTGTCCCAAGGAAATATGGAACTGAGGATGAACTTTATATGGTGGAGGTTCATACGCTTAATTTAATTGGAGACAAAATAAAAACAACTACTTCAGAGATTGCTACTATTACTAATCGCACGAAAGGTGCCGTTTCCCAAATGGTTGATAAACTCGTTAATAAAGGGTTAGCCGTTAAATATAAAAACCCTAATAATAATCGAGAGGTTATTATTGAATTAACAGCCAAGGGGAGTGTGGTTTATGATTATCATAAAGAGCTTGATAAAGAGGAATATGAATATCATTTAAGTAAACTAAATCAATTTACAACCGATGATTTTAAGAATTACATTATGATATCCAGATCAATTATTGATCAGGCAAAATGGAATAGTGGTTTCAAATGATGGCTGAAGGATTCAGATTGATTTCATTCCGAATCCATTATTTATCAGCAGAAAAAAAGCTTTAGAAACCTTGACGGATCAAGGTTTCTAAAGCTTTTATGATTCTTAATATTAACGAGAGTAGAACTCAACGATAAGAGCTTCGTTAATTTCAGCAGCAAGTTCGCTGCGCTCAGGCATACGTACGAATGAACCGACTTTAGTGTCAGCATTGAAAGTAACGTACTCAGGAACATAGCTGTTCACTTCAAGAGCTTCGTTAACAACATCAAGGTTTTGAGATTTTTCACGAAGAGAGATCTCTTGACCAATTTTTACGCTGTAAGATGGGATATCAACGCGCTTGCCGTCAACCATGATGTGACCGTGGTTAACAAGTTGGCGTGCTGCACGACGAGTGCGTGCAAGACCCATGCGGTATACAAGGTTGTCAAGGCGAGTTTCAAGAAGAATCATGAAGTTTTCACCGTGTTTACCAGGCATTTTACCAGCTTTGTTGAAAACAGTTTTAAATTGACGTTCGTTCACGCCGAACATGAAACGAAGTTTTTGTTTTTCTTGTAATTGCATTCCGTATTCGGAAAGTTTTTTACGTTGAGTAGGACCGTGTTGTCCTGGTGCGTAAGGGCGTTTTTCGATTTCTTTTCCTGTACCGCTTAGCGAAACGCCAAGACGACGGGAAAGTTTCCAAGATGGACCTGTATAACGAGCCATAAGAGACTCCTCCTCTATTTTGGTTTTATTTTGTTGTAAAATAAGAACCAGATGTATTCAATCCTTGTGCCATTCTATTTCTTGCATCCTCGCCTCAGCAGCCTCGAGGTTACACGATGCACCTTGTTGAAAGGAATAGACTGGACAGCATGGATCATACAACTGCTGCAACTATTTTACACAAGTTCCATCTTAACAATTATTAGAATGACAGTCAAGTTATTTTCCTTTTTTATAATTGGAAGACCCAATAGTAAACACTGGTTAATAAAGGATAGTTGAATTACAATATGTTTATAGATATCGGTGAACGGTAGATGAGGGGATAGTATGTATAATCATGAACTTACGGTTATTGAAATGAAATGTGCTGTTTTCGATTTGTTTTCAAGTAAGATTGATGAACTATCAATGGAAGAAATGCTTCATGAATGCAAAAGGATGTTTATGAGTCATTTTGAAATTATGAATGCAGATATTCTTTTATATGATAATAATCGTTTTATTCCATTGATAGAAGGTAAAATTATGGGAAATGGGAGTAAATCCCGTACAACAAAGGATTATCCAATTGTTAACATTTCGCTGTTAGCTCATACGGGTGATATAAATGAGGATTCACTTATTATTCGTGATAACAGGCTAAATCCGCTTGCAGCCCTAATCTTTACAGCGACTGACAAATGGCATTCATTTGCTGAATCACCTTATTTGAAAGATGTAAAGAAGGTGCTTGGCACTTTTGTTGGTCAAGTCGTGAAAGTTCATCAGCTATCTGACAATGAGTCGATGTATAGACGCTTGTTTGAAGTGACGGAACACTTTAATTCGACAATGGACAGCGATGTGATCATTGAGGAAATGATGAGGGCGGTACTCAAGTCCTTTTCCGGATATGAAGTGCAACTCCTGCTTTCTCAGGAATATAACGATAAGACAAAGGGTTATCGTTTATTCGATTATGTGAATGAACGTGCTTCGGCTGTTGATGCATTTTTATCTGGCGATTTAACGATCGAGAAAAACGCGGAAGATCTTAATGGCATCTTGATGAATGCTGCAATTGGGGGAAGACAAGGTACTTATGGGGTTTTGCAAATCGTAGCAGTTAATGGGACTGACTTTACAGCTACTCAAAAAAACTTTATAAAATTGATAACAAATGTTGCGGGAAGTGCCCTTGAAAACGCAAATTTATACGAACAATCATACCGTCTTGTAAGTGATTTGCAATTGGTCGATGAAACTTCCAAGGAATTGAATAGTAATTTGGATATAGAGGATATGTATGACTATCTTGACGTGCAGTTCAGGAATGCTTTCAGTCCAGATGAAATGGCGTTTGTTACAATACAGGGGGAAGCCGTCGATTCAATTGCTCTAACTTCCAATACCTCCTTTTTTAAACAGGAGGAAGGTCTGAAGGTAGTCGAAAACATTCTTTCACGTTTACAGAATGGGGAAGATTCGATTTTTGATGTAAATAGTAAAAGTGATGAAGAAATCTCTGGTTTTACTTCGCTTGTAGCACTTCCAATCACAAATAACGTGAATATGATTGGGTTTGTCATCCTTTTACATAAGGATGATTCCTTCTCATTTGATAATTTCAAGCTTCTACGTTCGCTCATTGGTCATTCCTCATTGGCGATTTCGAACGTTATGCTTCGTGACCAATTGCAAGATCTTGTTAACAAGGATAATCTGACTAAGTTATTTACCAGAACGTATTTTGATCAGTATGTAGCTTCATCGATAGAAAATGGGGAATCAGGTATATTTCTGTTGATGGATATTGATGATTTCAAATTGGTAAATGACACATTCGGCCATTATATTGGTGACATTGTCTTACAGCAAATGGCATCCTTTATTAGTTTAAAATTGGATGGAATAGGTTTTGCAAGCAGATGGGGTGGAGAAGAGATAGCAATTTTCCTACCTAATGTTTCGTTCGAAAGCGGCGTGGAATTTGCCCAATTACTTGTTAAAGAAATACCCGCTATTACAGAACCAAGCGTGACAGTATCTATTGGTATGGGCGAATGGTTACCAAACGAAGGTACCTCTTTTAACGAACTGTTTCAATCAATCGACAAAGCCTTATATCAGGCAAAAGGAAATGGGAAAAACCAATTCATCATACATGGAGTGGCTTCAGCAAATGGACTTTGCTGAAGTTACTCCTTTTCTCTTTTTCTTTTAAGATAAAAAGTGTAGAATGAAATCAGGGAATGTAAGTGCTTACATTTGAAGAAAGGCGGGATTGGGATGAAAAAGAACAAATTACACAAAGACACACTTGTAGTGCATGAAGGTTATGACGATACGAAACATCATGGTAGTCTAGCGGTACCACTTTATCAGACATCGACATATTCTTTTGATACTGCCGAACAGGGGGAAAAACGTTTTTCGGGGGAAGAGGCGGGCAATATCTATTCCAGAATTGGAAATCCGACCGTCCGTGTTTTAGAGGAAAGAATGACTGCACTTGAGGAGGGCGGTGGTGCGCTTGCATTCGGTTCTGGGATGGCTGCAGTAAGCTCCATTCTGGTCCACTTGACTAAGGCTGGGGACCATATACTTTGTTCAAGGGGAATTTACGGCTGTACGTTTGGCTTATTAAATATAATGAAAGAAAAATACAACATTACACATAGTTTGATCAGCATGACAAGCGAAGAGGAGATTGAACAGGCGATCACACCTGAAACGGTATGTATTTACGTTGAAACGCCTATTAATCCAACAATGGAATTGGTAGATTTGCATTTAATCGTGAAGGTTGCAAAGAAACATGGTCTCCGTGTTGTTGTTGACAATACATTCACCTCTCCATATTTACAAAATCCGTTGGCCATTGGAGCCGACTTCGTTCTCCACAGCGCAACGAAGTATATTAATGGTCATGGAGATGTTATCGCAGGATTGCTTGTAGGAAAAGATGCTGACGAGATGGAGAAGCTCAGATATAGCGTTCAAAAGGACTATGGAGCCATTATGTCGCCATTCGATGCATGGTTATTGATCCGTGGGTTAAAAACATTACCAGTCCGAATGGAAAGACATACAGCCAACGCGGAAAAGCTCTTAGTCTATTTAAAAGGCCAAAGTTTAGTTGAAGATATTTACTACCCATTTGACAAGGGGAATCCTCAATATGAAATTGCTGAACGTCAAATGAAGGCAGGCGGGGGATTGATATCATTTACAGTGAAAGGCGGTAAAAAGGGTGCCCAGTTATTCATGGATAGCCTTTCGTTGATAAAAATCGCTGTAAGCCTTGGTGATGCTGAGACGCTTATTCAACACCCTGCCACAATGACACATTCATCCGTACCTGAGGAAGAGCGTGGCAAAATGGGGATATCGGATTCTTTACTCCGTTTATCGGTAGGACTTGAACATCCAGAAGATTTGATTGCCGATCTAAAATCGGCGTTTACCATATTGGAGAAAACCAACTCATTGCATGCTAATTAAAAACATGGCCCGTAGCTTTTTTCGGGCCATGTTTTTTCATATATGTTTAACTAAAACTTTTACAAGCTCTTCTAAACCTTCTCGGTCATCATCGTTAAAACGGTCAAGCTCAGGGCTGTCAATATCAAGTACTCCAAGCAAGTTGCCGTCCTTTATAAGTGGAACGACAATCTCCGAACGAGAAGCGGAATCACAAGCGATATGGCCAGGGAACTGATCGACATCCGGAACTAAAATCGTTTCTCGGTTCAATGCGGACGTTCCGCAAACGCCCCTTCCAAGCGGAATTCTAATACAAGCCGGAAGCCCTTGAAATGGCCCAAGGACAAGTTCGTCCTCACCGTCTAATAAATAGAAGCCCACCCAATTGATACGGTCAAAGAACTGATTCAATAAAGCAGATGCATTGCTTAAATTTGCGAAGCGATTTGGCTCACCAGAAAGCAAGGCGTCAAGCTGACTTGTCAACTGGCTGTATTTTTCTTTCGGTTTATCAGAATAAGTCATAGCAGTAAACAAAAAAACACCCCCAAAAATAATACTTCAAGTATACGTTTCTTTCATACATTCTACAAATTTCGCGCATTTTGACGGAAAAACACCTTTTTCCCTATAATTCGTCCGTTTTCGATACGAAAACACTTTAAACATGTTACTATATAAGATAATATTATTTTACAGTGGTTGAAGTATGTTTAAACTGAGAAACGAAAATTTACGTTATTTAACTTTATATAAGTGACTTCGGAATAGGGGGATCACAATGATGAAATACTTCATCATTCCAATAATAGTTTTACTTGTACTTATGAGCATCGCCTTTTTATTCAGGCGAAAACATATACGAGAAATTGGTAGGCTTGAACATGAAAAAATGCAAATCCAGAACAAGCCGATTTTTGAAGAAATGATGAAAGTCAAACAGTTGAATATGACTGGTGAAACAGAGGAGAAGTTTGAACGGTGGCGCAGTGAATGGACAGAAGTCATCGACGTACATATGCCTAAAATTGATACCTTACTATTTGATGCGGAAGATATGGTTGATCGGTTCCGATTTAAAAAGGCTACATCCTTCGAAAAAGAGATCCAGGAAAAAATCCGACAATGCGACAAGAAGAAAAATGAAATTTTAGATGAGCTGAATGAATTGATTGGCAGCGAAGAAAAGAACCGCATTGAAATAGAGAAACTTCGTGAACAATATCGCCAAGCGCGTAAAACAATTTTAGCCCATCAACACGCATTCGGGATGACTGTTGGACCTTTGGAAAAGGAACTTGAGGCATTCACACCGAAATTTCAAGAGTATGATGAGTTGACCGCAAATGGAAACTATTTATTAGCGCGTGAAATTGTATTAACACTCACATCAAGAGGAGAGCAACTTTCAATTCTGATTCATGATATTCCATCATTGCTTATAGAACTTCAAAGCAAAATACCGGCAGCTATCAGGGAATTACGGAACGGGATCAGGGAAATGGAAGGTCAATCGTATTCATTGAAGCATCTTGAGCTGACAAAGCAATTAACTGAAATTGAAGAAGGCATTGAAGGGCAGTTAGCCAAAATGGCCGATTTGGAAATCGATTCAGTTAGACAGCAAGTTACGGAAATGCATGACCGGATTGACTCGTTCTATGATGCGCTTGAAAATGAAGTGAACGCTAGACATTACGTCGAATTATATTTTAATGAAATCGAAGAAAGTCTTGCTGCTATCACCCAATTGACAAAAGAAACTTCTGATGAAGCAACTTACGTTCAGCAAAGTTATCGCTTGGATGAAAAGGAAGCAAAGATACCCCAGTTAAGTTTGAAAAAGCTTGAAACTTTACAGAAACGCTATGATACTTTAACGATTTTGCTACAGGATGAAGAATCCGCCTATTCTTCATTGCAAACGGAGCTAAAGGAAATCTCGGATGAACTTGAAGGAATTGAAGAGGAACGGGAAAGACTTGCAAACCGTATGAAAAACCTTCGGATTGACGAAAATAACGTTAGAAACAAGTTGAATAATCTTTCTAAGGAACTGCAAAATGTAGATCGGAAATTACATCGGGGGAACATTCCTGGTATTCCTGATGAGATGGATGCCCGTCTTGAAGAAGCGGAAGAGCAATTGTATTTGGTTAGCCAAAGCTTACAGGAAGTTCCATTGAATATGGCAGTTGTTGACGGCTATTTGGCAAATGCGACGGTTGTGGTGGAAGATGTAAAGGGTAAAGTAGAGGAGCTATTGGAAAATGTCATGCTCATCGAACGAATTATCCAATATGGAAATAGGTATCGTGCCGCAAATCCTGCGATGAATGAGCGTTTGCTGATGGCGGAGGAGTCATTCAGGCAATTCCGTTATGCGAAGGCATTAGAGGAAGCGGCGACAGCGGTTGAGGAAGTTGAGCCGGGTTCGATGAAACGGATAGAAGAGATGTTGAAAGAGCATGTGTAAGAAAAAAAGCCACCGGCATTAGTGCAGGTGGCTTTGTCACGTAAATGTGTAATGAAATATTAGCAGTTACTATATCGTTGATTGAAGCGGAGGGCGGCGACTCCTGCGGGAACAGCACGAGCTGAAAGCCCCGCAGGAGCAAAGCGACGAGGAGATTGAAGCCGTGCCCGCGGAAAGCGTCCGCCCGAAGCGGAAATCCTTGCCAATTCATGCAAGATTTTTTTATAGAGAGGGTAGTTATTTATGATTTATTTTGATAATAGTGCAACGACACAGCCGAATGAAAGTGTGCTTGAGTCTTTTATAGCAGCCAACATGCGCTTTTACGCGAATCCTGCATCTCTTCATCGAATGGGAAGGGAAGCGGAGGTTTTGTTAAAGCGTTCAAAAGAACAGATGCTTACTCTTATTGACAATGAAGATGGAGAAGTTGTCATCACATCTGGAGGAACGGAAGCGAATAACTTGGCGATAATTGGGTTTGCCCAAGCTTATAAAACAAGGGGCAATCATATTATTACGACCGAGATTGAACATCCTTCGATTTTAAATGCATGTCGCCAATTAGAAGGAGAAGGATTTGAAATCGATTATCTTCCGGTCGACGATTCTGGCATGATTTCATTAAAAGAATTGGAAAGTAAGTTGAAAAAAGAAACAATACTTGTCAGTATCATGCATGTTAATAATGAAATTGGAACGATACAACCGATTTCTCAATGTGCAGAGTTAATAAAAAGAAATGGACGAGCCATTTTCCATTCGGATTGTGTACAAAGTTTTGGAAAACTCCCAGTAAGTATGGAGTCATTGGGTGTTGACGCTATTACAATTTCAGCTCATAAAATTAATGGACTAAAAGGTTCTGGTGCATTGTTTTTGAAAAAACCTATTAAACCAAATGCTATAAATTTCGGTGGCGGCCAAGAAAATGGTTTAAGAAGCGGGACAGTATCCGTTCCAAATGCTGTTTCCATGGCAAAAGCAATGAGAATAAGCGCTGTGAATAATGAGAGCAAACATTTTAGGGAATGGAGAAATAAAATTATTAATGTTTGTGATGAAATTGAACTTGTTGAAGTCCTTTCTCCACAAAATGCAGCTCCTCATATAATATCGTTAGCGTTCAAGTCCATTAAAGGAGAAGTCGCCATCAATTATTTTCAAGAACAAGGCATTATTATTTCCACATCAAGTGCCTGCTTCTCGAAAAATAAAAGTGCAAGTCATGTCATTGAAGCAATCGGCTTGGATAAAAACTTTAAAAACGGTGTCATCCGTGTAAGTTTCGGCAACACTAACACTGAGGCGGAAATAGAGACATTCATAAAGGTTTTACGACAATTCGTGGAATTGATTGAGAGGGGAATTTAATAAATGGAATGGAATGAAATTTTAATACGGTACGGTGAAATATCTTTGAAAGGTCGGAATCGGAACGTATTTGTACGTAAATTGAAAAACAATATACATGCTGCAATACGGGATTTACGCACAACTCGTATTAATGCTGAACGAGATCGAATGTTTTTAATCGCAGATGATCAGGATGATATGAAAAATGCGATGGAAAGGCTCTCCGCTATTTTTGGCATCCAATCATTTAGTCCGGTTGCAAAATGCGAAGCGGATTTAGATGCTATCAAGGCGAAAGCATTGGAAGTAATCGGTTCTGATGAAACAGATGGCCGTACATTTAAAGTGGAGATTAAACGCGCTGATAAAGACTTTCCATATGTAACCGGGGAACTACAACAAGAAATCGGCGGACATGTATTGCGCCATTATCCAGAGCTTGTCGTCCAAATGAAAAAGCCGGATATCATTTTGTTGGTAGATATCCGAAAAGAAGGTGCGTTCCTAACGTCAAAAGTATATAAAGGTGCTGGTGGAATGCCAGTGGGGTCAAATGGACATTCATTATTAATGTTGTCAGGTGGAATTGATAGTCCGGTCGCTGGTTTCCAACTTATGAAGCGCGGTGTATCCATCGACGCAATCCATTTTGCAAGCCCGCCATATACGAGTGAATTGGCAAAAAGAAAAGTATTGGATTTAACAGAACAACTAAGCTCATTCGGTGCATCTGTCCGCCTTCATATAATCCCATTTACGGAGCTTCAACAAGCTGTCGTTCAACAAGTACCGGATAATCTGTCTATGACGACTACAAGAAGAATGATGCTTCAAATCGCGGATAAGGTACGGGAAGAGATTGGTGCATTGGCAATTGTTACAGGGGAGAGTCTTGGGCAGGTTGCTAGTCAAACGCTTGAAAGTTTAACGGCCATTAATGAAGTAACGACGACTCCAATTTTAAGACCGCTTATTGCAATGGATAAGCTTGAAATTATTGAGATCTCTCAAAAAATTGGAACGTACGATATTTCAATTAGACCATTCGAGGATTGCTGTACAATCTTTACACCTTCAAATCCGAAAACAAAACCAAAACTTGAAAAGGTACATCATTATGAAAGCTTTTTTGATTTTCAGCCTTTAATCGATGAAGCGGTTAAAAACAGAACGGTAATCGAAGCTGATTCAGAGGAAAAGAACCATTATGATTTTGAAGACCTCCTATGAGTTGGATGAAATTACCAATAAAAATCCTCGCATGAAAATCCGCATCCGGTCCATTCTATAGTCACAAGGAGGTGACAACAACATGGCTAACAACAACAGCGGTAACTCAAACCAACTTCTTGTTCCAGGAGTACAACAAGCTATAGACCAAATGAAGAACGAAATCGCAGCAGAATTTGGTGTTAACCTTGGACCGGACTCCACATCGCGTGCCAACGGATCCGTCGGCGGAGAAATCACTAAGCGATTAGTGCGTCAAGCCCAATCACAAATGCAAGGCTACCAAAAATAAAACAAATGAAACTGTCCCGGATCTCCCCGGGGCAGTTTTTTTCAAAAAAAAACTGCGATAAATTAAAAATTTATCTGCATGATTTTCCGGATACAGTCCATTCTATAGTTACAAGGAGGTGACAACGACATGCCAAACAGCGGAAATTCAAACCAACTACTTGTTCCTGGAGTACAACAAGCCATTGACCAAATGAAGAACGAAATCGCAGCAGAATTTGGTGTTAACCTTGGACCGGACTCCACATCGCGTGCCAACGGATCCGTCGGCGGAGAAATCACTAAGCGATTAGTGCGTCAAGCCCAACAACAAATGAATGGTTACCAACAATAATTTTATGGCTGTCCCAGTTTTTCTGGGGCAGTTTTTTTGTGGTGTTTGAGTTATCTATAGCCGAGTATTCACAAAAGATTTGATAATTATTCAAATTTCCAGAAAGAAAAGAAGTATGTTTTGAACTATTACTGCTGAGTTTGTATAATTGAACTATACAAAAAGGAGGAGAAACGAATGAATCGCGAGCAATTAGTGGCACCTGAGAAGTATAATCTTGTTTCTGAATTCGAAAAGTACGCAACTGGTGATGGAAAGCGCGCGCTCATTTATGTGAATTCAAATGGCGATGAAAAAGAAATTACATACGATGATTTGATGGTATCTGCCAATAAAGTCGCTAATGTTTTCATCGAAAACGGCCTGGGTAAAGGCGATGTAATCCTTGTGATGGTACCACGTTTAATCGAAGCCTATATAACATATATCGGCGCTTTGAAGGCAGGTATTGTAGTCATTCCAAGTTCGGAAATGCTACGCTCCTCCGATATAGAATACAGATTGGAACATAGCGGTGCAAAGGCAATCGTTGCTTATGAAGCATTTATGGATCAGTTTGAATCTGTTAATAATATGAATGATGTTAAACTATTCGTTATTGGAAATTCGGAAAATGGTCAGCATTCATTGACCGAATTGATGAAAGATGCCTCTTCTGAGTTCGATGCATCCGAGACGGAAGGGTCCGATATGGCTTTTCTTTCTTATACTTCAGGCACAACGGGGAAACCGAAGGGTGTCGTTCATACCCATGCTTGGGGCTATGCACATCTGAGAACTGCGGGACCTAACTGGTTGGGCATTAACGAAGGAGACATTGTGTGGGCGACAGCAGCTCCAGGTTGGCAGAAGTGGATCTGGACGCCATTCCTTTCTGTTTTAGGAAGCGGGGCAACAGGTATAGTTTATAACGGACGTTTCGACGTGCAAACATATTTGGAAATGATTAAGAAATATAACGTAAATGTCTTATGCTGTACCCCTACAGAATATCGTTTCATGGCCAAGGCTGAAAATTTGCAGGACTACGACTTGTCCTCTTTAAAAAGTGCAGTTTCCGCTGGCGAACCGTTGAACAGGGAAGTAATTGATACGTTCAACAAAATCTTCAATCTTCAAGTTAGAGATGGATACGGCCAAACCGAAAATACATTACTGGTCGGAACGATGCTTGGAATGCAAGCACGGCCAGGATCGATGGGAAAACCGACCCCGGGTAATCGTGTTGAAATTATTAATGAAGACGGAATTCCAGTTTCAGCAGGAGAAGTCGGGGATATAGCTGTACATATTTCCACACCAGCACTATTCAAAGAATATTTGAATGATCCGGAACGCACGAAGATGCAGTTCAGAGGAGACTATTATGTAACGGGTGACCGTGCGAAACTTGACGAAGATGGGTACTTCTGGTTTGAGGGGCGAGGTGATGATATCATTATCAGTTCCGGTTATACAATAGGCCCATTTGAGGTGGAGGATGCATTGACAAAGCACTCAGCTGTAAGAGAATGTGCTGTTGTAGGCAGCCCTGATGAAGTTCGCGGTGCAGTCGTCAAAGCATTTATCGTATTACGCGACCCGGAAATGGAACACGAGGAAAACTTAATAAAGGAACTACAAGATCATGTGAAGTCATTAACAGCACCTTATAAATATCCACGTAAAATTGAATTCGTTAAAGAATTGCCAAAGACAGCATCTGGTAAAATCATGCGTGTTGAGTTAAGAAAAGCCGAGCTAAATAAAGGATGAATTAAAACCGGCCATCCATTTATAGGAGGCCGGTTTTTAATAATAATATTGTCATTTTAGAGAGAGAGTAGGCAACCTTTATGCAGAATGAAAAAAGCGGTGTACTTTGGGTCGTAGCATCTTTTTTAATATGGGGGATTATGCCCGTTTATTGGAAACATTTATCTCATGTGCAAAGCGATGAAATACTAACGGGACGTATCGTGTGGGCATTCTTTTCCACGCTTCTTTTAATTCTTATTTTAAAGAACGGAAAACAATTGCTTCAGGATGTAAGTGAGCTTTGGAAAAAACAGTTTCAATTCTGGAGTCTTTTTATAGCTTCCATACTCGTTACATCCAACTGGTTTATTTACATATGGGCTGTTAATCATAATTATATTGTGCAAACTAGTTTAGGCTATTACATTAATCCGTTAGTTTCTGTATTGCTTGGTATCTTTTTTCTAAAGGAAAAATTATCTTCACTACAAAAGATTGCCTTCCTGTTGGCGGCATCGGCTGTTGTGATTCTGACATTTTCATATGGGAAATTCCCTTGGATTGCCTTAACCCTTGCGGTCACTTTTGCTGTATACGGGTTTATTAAGAAAAGAATTCAATTGGATTCACTCCGTGGATTGGCGATAGAAACCTTGTTCATGACACCATTTGCAATAGGATATTATATTTATCTGTTCATGAAAGGGCAGGCTGTCTTTTTGCATTCGGATGTAAAAACGGACATACTTCTTGTACTGACTGGAGTAGCAACCGCGCTTCCGCTCGTCTTGTATGCGAAGGGTGTGCAAATGATTCCTTTAAATGTGTCGGGCTTCTTCCAATATATCGCGCCAACGATGATGTTGTTTTTGGCAGTAGTGGTTTATAAGGAGTCATTCTCCTCAATTGAAATGCTTTCGTTTTCAATTATATGGGCAGCCCTAATCCTTTTCACCATTTCCAAAGTATATGAGACAATATCAATGAAAAGAAATGCGCATTAATTTACTGGGAATATCTAATAATGTTGATCTGCGCTTCAGGCGGACGGTTTCCAATCGAACCACGAAGAGTTCGATTTGCCGTATTTCTGCGCCTTTTGCAGAAATTAAGGCAGGGGTTTCCCCCAGGAAAAGCCGTTACGAAGCACGGCTTTTGCGAACAAAAGCGAAGCGTTGAGAGCATTATCGTTGCACTTCGCCGCCTTCCGCTCCAATCAACAGAAATACCTTATACATAAATATTAGTTAATAAAATTTTATAAAAGACAATATTGGACAGAAAATTTAAAGGGATTTCTAATTGATTGTAGTGGAGATTGGCGACTCCTGCGGGAATAGCATGAGCTGAAGACCCCGCAGAAGCGTAGCGCCGAGGAGGCTGAAGCCATGCCCGCGGAAAGCGTCCAATCGGAACGGAAATCAATGGTATAGTATTTACTAATATTAAATGAAACATTTTATGAGGGTTGGACGTATATAGTGGTGGAGAATAGAAGGAGGAAGTAACCTATGACAATGAAACGGTGGATCGCGATCATAGTAGCGGCGGTTCTGATATTTATTTCAGTGGGCGTCAATTCGCTATCGTACATATTCACAAGGGATGTTAACGGTTTTTTAGAACAAATGGGTGCAACAAACAATGCATATAGTGAAAAAGTAATCGAGCAAGGCACTAACAGAGATCGGATCGCTGTCCTCAAATTAGACGGCGTCATTCAAGACGTTGGAAGCTCCATTTTCGCAACAACGGGATACAACCATCAATTTTTCATGTCCCAGCTAAATGACGTACTTAACGACCAATCAGTGAAAGGAGTAATCCTTTCTGTCAATACACCAGGTGGAGGTGTAGTTGAATCATCCGATATTTACGATTCAATCCGGGAAATTCAAATTGAAAAGGAAATTCCCATCTACGTGGCGATGGGTGGAATGGCTGCGTCGGGCGGATATTATGTCTCCGCACCAGCAGAAAAGATCTTCGTACATCCGGAAACAATTACAGGCTCAATCGGAGTCATCATGGAAAGCATAAATTACTCCAAATTGGCCGAGAAATACGGCATTGATTTTAATACGATTAAGACAGGTCCTTATAAGGACATTATGAGTGGTTCACGTGAAATGACTAAAGAAGAACATAATATGCTTCAGGAAATGGTTAATGATTCCTATGAGCGCTTTGTAGGGATTGTAGCTGAAGGTCGTAATATGTCAACTGAAGCTGTGAAGAAAGTAGCCGATGGCCGAATTATGAATGGCAGACAAGCAATAGAATCGGGTCTTGCAGATGAAGTCGGCAAGTTGGGTGATGTGATCGATGCAATAAAAGCGGATTATAAACTGGAAGGTGCAACAGTATTTGAGTATGCACCTATGGACAGTTTCGCATCGATTTTCGGAGTGAATGTAGGGAATCTATTTGGCCGTAATGTGGAGTCGGAACTGATTGGTAAGTTACTTTCAGATTATGACGCCCCAAGAATGATGTATTTGTATGGTGAAAAATAAGGGAGGGGAACTGACATGACGGATGATGTAAATCAAAATCAATCGATGGCGGATGTTACCGGGCAAAGTCACCTTCCACAATATGAAATTATAAGAACAGAACAATTCAGGCCGAAATTGGCGGGTTTCTGGACCCGTTTCTGGGCTTATGTAATTGACTTGATGATGGTGTCAGCAGTAAGTGGAATTCTCATCAAACCGATATTTAGAATTTTTGACATCAAAATTTCCAATCCGGGCTTTCTGCTTTTCAGTTCGTACAAGGTGGTAATCTTTGTAGTATTCCTAACTTACTTTGCCCTAATGACGAAATTTTTCAGTCAAACAATCGGGAAAATGATAATAGGCATTAAAGTTGTTCAAAAAGACGGTGGGGAGCTTTCTTGGGGAACAATTCTTTTTAGAGAGGTTATCGGACGTTTCATATCGAAACTTTTGACTATTCCTTACCTATTGGTGATTTTTATGCCTAAAAAAGAAGCATTGCATGATCTGTTTGCGGATACCTATGTCATCCATGAGCAGTCATTCGAAAAAGAAGTGGTTGAGACAAAGCGTTTGCAAAAGGGCGAAGAGTTGCAAGCGGGAACAATTGTTTAGTAGAATGAAATGAAATGATATAGGAGGCGTCTTCATGGCTAATGTTACTTTTAAACAAAATCCCGTTACATTGCTTGGTAAAGAAGTTGCGGTAGGCGACAAAGCTCCAGATTTCACAGTTCTTTCGAATGATTTACAGCCAGTTACATTGAACGATTCAAAAGGAAAAATTCGCTTGATCAGCGTTGTTCCTTCACTTGACACAGGTGTCTGTTCTTTGCAAACGAAAAAATTCAACGAAGAGGCCTATTCACTTGGAGATGATGTTGAAGTTTTGACAATCTCCGTTGATCTTCCTTTTGCTCAAGCAAGATGGGTCAATGCGGAAGATGCTATGAACGTCAAGACGTTGTCAGACCATCGTGATCTTTCATTTGGTGAAGCATTTGGCGTCGCTATAAATGAATTGCGTTTATTAACTCGGTCTATCTTTGTCATCGACAAAGATGATACTGTCACTTACGTAGAATATGTAAATGAAGTAACGGATCATCCGGATTACGAAAAAGCGATTAAAGCTGTAAAAGAATTAACCAAATAATAATTGGCCCACTCGGAAACGGGTGGGCTTTTAACAGCAATATATTTTTGAGAATTGATAAGAGGGATAAAAATGGTAACAAATACTGAACATATCTTTAAGTTTTTAGACGAGTTTGCTACTTCCAATAAGGAAAATCTTTATTTAGAGTCCATAATTGAGGCGTGCAATCAATGGTTATCTGGCGAAGTTATGCCAAGGTTAAATGCGTCAGTTACAAAGGAAGAAATTCGTAGAGGCATTCAGCTCGCGGTTTTAAAAGGAATGAAGGAGCACGCGCAACCGAATCATCAGATGACGCCTGACGCGATTGGCATGCTGATCGGGCACTTTGCAAGTCGACTGATGGATAAAAAAGATCAAGTGACATTATTAGATCCCGCTGCGGGCACAGGAAATCTCTTGTTTACTGTTATGAATGCGATGGGTGAGAAAACGGTAGCTACATCCGTAGAAATCGATGAGCTATTAGTAAGACTTTCAGCGGTTTCCTCAAATTTACTTGAACAGCCTGTACAGTTTTTTGTACAGGATGCGTTGCGTCCATTAATGGTTGACCCGGTTGATTTAGTTGTTTGTGATCTACCAGTTGGGTTTTATCCTGATGATGACAATGCACTCAATTTTGAAATGATGCCAGCCGAAGGACATGCTTATTCGCATCATCTATTCATCGAACAATCCATGAATCATTTGAAGGGTGGGGGATATGGCATTTTCCTTGTCCCGGCTTCCCTATTTGAATCGGACCAATCATCCTTGCTTCACCGATATGTGAAAAAGAATGCACTGGTACGTGCGGTTATTCAACTGCCGGAGTCATTATTTAGAAGTACGGTTCATGAGAAAAGCATCCTTGTGCTTCAGAAGCCTGAAGCGAACATGAAAGGCACACCTGATGTCCTTTTAACGAAAGTACCGACTATGTCGGATAAACATGCAATGGCATCATTCTTGCGTAAGATTGATGAATGGGTCGATGAACAATAAAAGTAAGTACAAAAAAAGCGACATGCTGTTCCTATTCGGAATGGCATGTCGCTTTTTTAATTAAACTTGAATTAATAAATAATTACTTCTTCGTTAACAGTCAAGGCTTTTTGTACGATAAGCAGTTGTTCGTCATTCAATGGAATCATAGGTAAGCGGACTCCGCCGACGGAGACCCCTGTTAAATTCAACGCGGCTTTTACACCGGATGGGTTTGGTGCGACGAAAAGAGCTTTCATCATTGGCAACAGTCTGCGATGTTCTTTTGCGGCCTGTTGAATATCGCCAAGTTTAAAGTTTCGAATCATAGATTGCATTTCGTTTCCTATTATATGTGATGAGACGGAAACAACACCTACCCCACCAATAGACAAAACTGGAATTGTTAAAGCATCATCGCCGCTATACAGTGAAAAACCGACAGGCGTCCGGTCGATGACCTCGGACATCGCGTCTAAATTACCGTTAGCTTCTTTGAGGGCCACGATATTTGGAATTGCCGATAGGCGGACGATTGTGTCTACCGTGATGTTGACGACACTGCGTCCAGGAATATTGTAAAGCATTACTGGTAGGGAAGTGGCTTCTGCAATTGTCTTAAAGTGCTGATATAAGCCTTCTTGACAAGGATTATTATAATAAGCTGCGACAAGCATTACTGCATCTACACCAATATTTTCTGCTTGAATAGTCAGCTCCACGGATTCTCTTGTGTTGTTTGAACCAGTACCGGCAATAACCGGAACCCTTCCGGCAACGACATCTACAGTAAACTTGAATAACGTAATTTTTTCTTCTGTCGTCAATGTAGGTGATTCACCTGTAGTACCAGCCACTACTAAAGCGTCAGTTCCGTTCGCAAGTAAATGATTGATCAAGTTTCTTGTTGCAGGGAAGTCAATTTCCCCATGCTCGTTAAAAGGTGTCACCATAGCTGTTACAATTTGTCCGAAATTCATAATCTCCACGTCCTATCATTTATTTTTTAAAAAATAAATAGAGGGTGGAGGGCGGTTTGTTGATGAACGCAAAAAGCAACAACGAGGGCTCGTTGTTGCTTTGAAATAATAAATAAATTATTTCTCTGCATAAGATAGCCCTCCATATAGTTTCCTATATGACAATCCTGGACTTATTCAACCCAGAACCAGCTTCAAGAAGAATGAGATTCTCTCCACTTCGGCAAATTCCCCTTTCCACACTCATCACAGGATCTCATTATCCTCCGAATGTGTACTGATGGTCTTTGCGCCTCTATCCTTACTTCAAAACTTTCGAAATAAGTAAGTATTAAATTACTAAAACCTTAACCCTTATTGATAATAAATGCAAGCAAAAGTTATTAGATTGGACTAAAGTAATGTATATTATTAAAAATAGTCTGCAAAAATGGTGATTTCCGCTTTGGGAGGACGCTTCAATCATCAGAAATATCAATGGAATAAAATAGAGAAAAATTAGAAGTTCATGTATTCTTTTCCTTATAGAACCATCGGGGTTTGTAATAATGATTGGAATGAATTTATTCCCTATCCTTTTGCTCTATGGGTTGCCAAGTTCCGTACTATCCGATTTTGTCACTAAAAAATTAAAGGGGATAGGAAGAGTGGGAGCTGCATTAGTAATTCATTTAATTCTTGCTACTGCATTTATCATGATTATACATAGAAATGAAGAGGGTTGGGAACCAATGAAATTTCTTTTATTGCTCTCTCTTCTATCTTCTTTCCTTTTTTGGAGTGTTGATGAGTTACTTAAGATTTATAAGGCCAAACAAATTCGTATGAAGAATGGTGATTTGAAAATTCATTAGAAAAATCATTTTGATGATAGTGCATTCGTAATCGATGGTGCAGATTGCAATGTTTCATAAAGTAGTTCAATTGAAATTGGGAGAGGGAATTTATGAAGTTTCTAAGTTCTGTCTTTTTTGCGCTTGAAGTATAGAAACAAACACTTAGTTGATTGGAGCGGAAGACGGCCGACTCCGGGAGGATCAGCGGGACAGGTGAAACAACCAATGGAAGCGAAGCGAACGGGTTGGTTCACCGCACGCCCTCCGGAAAGCGTGCCGTCTGGAGCGCAAATCAACAGTACCCATAGCATAATTGATAAAAGGGCTGTCACAGACAATCAGTTTTTACTGACTATCTAGACAGCCCTTTCTGCAATATGTTTTATTCTTCAGGTGTTCTTACAACAAGCACATCACATGAAGAGGATCGTACGATGTTTTCAGATACGCTACCAATCAAGAAGCGTTCGACTTTGTTTAGTCCAGTTGCTCCGCAGATAATAAGGTCAGCCTCGACTTTTTTTGAAATGTCACGGGAAATCATTGTTTTAGGGGAGCCATATTCTACAATGATGTTCACATTTTGCAAACCTGCAGTTTCAGCTTCTTGCTTATATTCATTAAGTAATTCTTCGGCAAATTTCTGTGCCCGTTCGGCGATGGAACGATCGTATGCCTCTACAGCCGCATATGAACGTGTGTCGATGATATTCACCAAATTCAGTGTAGCATTGTTCCGCTCTGCTATGCCAACTGCTTTTTTGAAAGCCCATTTAGATTCCTTGGATCCATCAACAGCCACAATAATTTGGTCATATTTTAGTACCATGTTCTTCACTCCATCCTGTAGATTTTACTTACATATTAATTATATTCTACAAAAATCACAAAAACCCTTCCAATTTCCTGACAAATTCGACGAAATTGTCACAGTGGGGAAAGTGTATTCACTTAATATAAATCTGAAAATTCGATTGTATAATTAAAATGCGGCAATCTAATAACAAATCTGATAGAATTGATTGTACATTGGTCCTTTCATATTATGTGTCGAATCGGCCAACTTATTATCAATATTTAGGGGGATTGGAAATGCGCATAGGTGTTCCAAAAGAAATCAAGAATAATGAAAATCGGGTTGCAATGACGCCTGCTGGGGCTTTCAATTTGAAATCTGCAGGACATGAGGTGTTGATCGAAACAGGAGCGGGTCTTGGATCGAGCTTCACTGATGAAGATTATGTCAATGCAGGCGCGGAAATTGTCGAGACGGCAGGTGAAGCTTGGGAAGCGGATATGGTCATGAAAGTTAAGGAACCGCTTGCATCTGAGTATGGTTATTTCCGCGAAGGGCTTATTTTATTCACATATCTACATCTTGCTCCTGAATTGGAATTGACTAAAGCATTACTTGATAATAAAGTAATTGGAATCGCTTACGAAACTGTACAAGTCAATAATTCTTTGCCATTATTAGCTCCTATGAGTGAAGTGGCTGGAAGAATGGCTACTCAAATCGGTGCGCAATACCTTGAGAAAATCAATGGGGGTAAAGGAATCCTTCTGTCAGGTGTTCCTGGAGTATCACGCGGTAAAGTAACTGTAATTGGTGGGGGACAAGCGGGTACAAATGCCGCTAAAATTGCAGTTGGGATGGGTGCACAAGTAACTGTCTTGGATTTATCAGTTGATCGTCTTCGCCAATTAGATGAAATGTTCGGAAACGACATCCAGACTCTTGTTTCCAATCCATTCAATATTGCCGAATCAGTCAAGGAATCTGATCTTGTTATAGGATGTGTATTAGTTCCGGGTGCAAAGGCTCCGAAATTGGTTTCTGAAGAAATGGTTAAATCGATGAAGCCGGGCTCTGTACTTGTCGATATCGCTATCGACCAAGGTGGAATCTTTGAAACATCCGACCGTGTAACTACTCACGACAATCCAACGTATGAGAAGCATGGAATCGTCCATTATGCTGTCTCAAATATGCCAGGTGCTGTTCCACGCACGTCAACAATGGCATTGACAAACGTAACGGTGCCATATGCATTGCAAATTGCAAATAAGGGATATAAGCAAGCGTGCTTGGATAACCCTGCCTTGCAAAAGGGGATCAATACATTGGAAGGCCATGTCACATACAAAGCTGTTGCTGAAGCGCAAGGCATTGAGTATGTGCCTGCAGAAACTTTATTGGGGTAATGAAAACGCTGTCCGGAAAACCGGACAGCATTTTTTATGCTTCTATGATTTTTAATTCTTTAGGGAACTTAGTTAAAACTTCAACTCCGTCAGCTGTGACGACGACATCATCTTCAATACGCACACCTGTGATTTCTGGATTATAAATTCCTGGTTCTATCGTAAAGACCATGCCCTCTTGAAGTTCAAGATCATTTGTCCCGGTGATGGATGGGAATTCATGTACAGAAATGCCGAGTCCATGCCCGAGGCGGTGGGTGAAGTACTCACCATATCCGGCTTCCGTTATGACATCTCTAGCAACCTTGTCCAATTCACGTGCCTTCACTCCAGGACGGACTAAATCGATTGCCGCCTGTTCGGCTTTTCTAACTGTTTCATAAATCTCACGCTGTTTTTCGGATGGCTCTCCAAATGCCACTGTTCTTGTAATGTCGGAGCAATATCCTTCATAAACAACACCGAGGTCAAATAGAATGAAATCGCCTTTTTGGATTTTCCGGGAACCTGGTTTGCCATGAGGAGATGCAGTTTTTGGACCAGACAATACCATCGTATCGAATGACATCTTTTCTGCGCCTTTTCCCTTCATTTCAAACTCGATTGCCATAAGGATTTCGAGTTCTGTTTTTCCTTCAGCAATCTCCTTACAACCTACTTCTATTGCATAATCAGCTAATTCTGCCGCCTTTCGCAGCTTTATAAGCTCGTCTTCGCTTTTTATATTTCTTAAGGAATTCAACTTTTCATCAATACGGGAAATTGTTACACCTTCGAAGAGCTCTTCCATTCGTTCCATTCGCTCAACTGTCAAATGAGATTTTTCGATAGCGATTTTCTCTAACGAAACATTTCTCTTCCGTGCGGCTGCAGCAAGTACTTCCCAAGCATCTTCCGTATCTTGGTGTCCGACGGCTTCAAAATTCCAACCGGAAGCCTTCAAATCAGGCACTTCCATTAATGGGCAGATGACGAATGGTTCAGCTTCCTTGAATACCATTACGCCTAAAAGTCTTTCATGTGGTTCACTTTTAAAACCGGATACATAGAAAACATTGTCTGGAGTTGTAATGAGCGCTGCATCTAAATTTTCATCTTGCAAGAATTGCTGAATGTCCTGAATTTTATTCATATTGACCCTCCTCTTTGGATAATTTTATCATACCAAAAAAGAGGGTTTTGTGTTTGATTATCGAAACAAGTAAGTATGAACGTATATGGAGGGGGATTTTAAATGAAGATTTCTTATCATGGACATTCTGTCGTGAAGATTGAAACGGCGGGAAAGACGATATTAATAGACCCATTCATCACGGGAAATGAATTGACTGACCTAAAGGCATCCGATCAGACGCCTGATGTTATTTTGCTAACGCACGGACATAATGACCATGTTGGAGATACGATTGAAATTGCTAAAAGATACAACCCGTTAATCGTAGCTCCTAATGAACTTGCCGTTTACCTCGGTTGGCAGGGACTCAATACTCATGGCATGAATATTGGTGGAATGAATGAGTTTGAGTTCGGGAGCGTTAAATTAACGCAGGCATTCCATAGTTCTTCTTACACAACGGATGAAAATGAAATCATCTATACGGGAATGCCTTCAGGGATCTTATTTACCGCAGAAGGAAAAACGGTTTACCATGCCGGAGATACTTCGCTATTTGGTGATATGGCTTTAATAGGGAAGCGTCAGACAATCGACGTAGCATTCCTTCCGATTGGGGATAATTTCACAATGGGACCTGAAGACGCTGCGGTCGCTGTAGAACTGTTGAATCCCAAACTTGTTGTGCCAATTCATTACAATACATTCCCTCCAATCAGGCAAAATCCGCAACAATTTAAAAATCTTGTATCAACTCACGAAGTGAACATCATGCAGGCTGGAGACTCAATAGAAATTTGAATATTGACCGATTCGAACAGTGGAATTATGTTCTGAATCGGTTTTTCAATTAATTCGAAATCTAACAATGCCTTGGTAAACGCTATTCTTTTTGATATATGATAAAATGGGAATAGGTAAATAGAGAAAAAAGGTGAAAAGATGTCGACTAAACATGAATTGATCTTACGTTATATCGAAGGGTTAGCGGTCGGCGAAAAAATTTCCGTCCGGCAAGTTGCAAAGGCCTTGTCAGTTAGTGAAGGCACAGCATATCGGGCAATTAAGGAAGCTGAAAACCAAAAGCTCGTCAATACGATTGAGCGAGTGGGAACAATACGTATTGAAAAGAAAAAGAAGGAGAATATTGAGCGACTGACTTATGCTGAAGTCGTCAATATTGTTGATGGGGTAGTTTTAGGAGGTCGTGATGGACTTCATAAAACACTAACCAAATTTGTCATTGGAGCCATGAAACTTGAGGATATGAGACGATACATAGACGCGGGCAGCTTACTGATTGTCGGAAACAGGCTAAGGGCACATGAGCTTGCATTAAGCGCAGGTGCAGCTGTCCTAGTCACAGGAGGTTTCGATGTTGCCGATGAAGCAAAAAAGCTAGCAAATGAATTGAATTTACCTATCATCTCATCCAGCTATGATTCATTTACGGTTGCGACTATGTTGAACCGGGCGATTTACGACCAATTAATAGAAAAGGAAATCCTGCTTGTAGAAGACATTGTGACACCCCTTGAGAAAACAATCACTTTCTTCCCGAAGGACAATGTCGGTTATTTTAACGAAGTGAACCGTAAAACGGCACATTCCGGGTATCCGGTCATAGAAAAGAACGGTAGGCTGATTGGAATTGTTACATCACGGGATGCAGTAGGAAAGAATGAAACGGATCTGATTGAAAAAGTGATGACCCAACATCCAATAACAGTAAGTGGTAAAACAAGTGTTGCATCCGCTGGTCATAGCATGATTTGGGAGGGCATCGATTTAATGCCGGTAGTGAGTGATACTAACATTTTAGAAGGTATCATTAGTCGGCAAGATGTACTGAAGGCATTGCAAATGACGCAAAGGCAACCACAACAGGGCGAGAAAATAGATGATATCGTTAAAGGACAGATGAAAGCGGTGCCGGATCACCCGCAGAATGTCGAATTCTCTGTTGTCCCTCAAATGACAAATCAATTTGGATCATTATCCTATGGGGCATTGACGACGCTTTTGACAGACGTTGGCAACCGGGCGATTAAAATGCGTAAGCGCGGTGAAAGTGTACCTGAAAACATGACAATCTACTTCATTAAACACGTACAGCTTGGAAGTGTAGTCACCGTTGAACCAAGAATCCTCCAGATGAGCCGTAGGTTCGTTAAAGTGGACTTCGACCTTTTCTCAGATTCGGAACTCATTGCCAAAGCGATGGTCATGTATCAGTTGTTTGAGAGATAACGACAAAAGCGGAGGGTGGCGGTTAGCTGCGACAGGCATAAGGCAGATCTGCGAAAAGGCGCCCTTTGCCTTACAGCAGAGCTGACTTATGACCCGAGCAGCTGCCACCTGGAGCTAGACGAAAAACAAAAAAAACTGATGCAATGTGCATCAGTTTTCGTTCAACCTTGTCTCTTCGTCAACATACTGCTTATAATGCTTTGTTGCTTTCGTATTGAAATAGATGATGTATGCACCAAAGGCGATGAATAACCCGGAAACCAAATAGGTGACAATGCCTTGAAAAAGAATAAGCTGGTTTATGCCAAAGAAAAGCAGAAGTCCGCCTAAGAAAGATCCAGCTTTACTCGCAAACATTTTTTTACGGATTGGAAATACATAACTTGTCCTAAATTGACGAGTTTTAAAATAAAAATAGAAAACACCAGATGCTACGATGAAAAAGACTAAAAAGAAATTTATTGTTTTCATAAAAAGGCCTCCATCAAAGAACTTCTTCCATTGTAGCGGCTTTATTTTGGGATTGCGACTAAAAATCATTGAAACGTGGAGGAAACTGAAATTGAAAAGACAAATCATCGACACAATTGAGAAATATGACAAGATCATTATCCATCGACATGTCAGACCGGATCCAGATGCATATGGATCTCAGGTAGGGTTAAAGGAATTGATAAAAACAAACTATCCTACTAAACAAGTATATGCATCGGGAACGCATGATGAAATGCTTTCTTATTTAGCTACTCAGGATGTAGTAACTGCATCCGACTATGATAACGCACTTGTGATTATTACAGATACTGGGAACACTGAGCGGATTGATGCGGAGAATTACTTGAATGGCGCTTTTATACTGAAAATAGATCATCATCCTAATGTCGATCCGTATGGTGATCTGAGATGGGTTGATACAGAATCCAGTTCTACTTCTGAAATGATTTATCTCTTATTCGAAGAAGGACAGGAGCATTACGGCTGGAAGATGTCTGATGATTGCGCGCGCTTACTCTATGCAGGGATTGTAGGGGATACTGGTCGCTTTCTCTTCCCAAGTGCAACAGTAAGAACTTTTGAAATTGCAAGCAGCCTTATTAAATATGATTTCGATCGAACTCGTCTTTTTGCTGAAATGTACGAAGAAGATCGTAGACTGCTTCATTTGAAAGGGTATATGTATCAAAATTTTACAATCGATGAAAATGGCTCGGCTTTCATTAAAATCGATAAGTCGATATTAAAGGAATTTAATGTAACTGCTAGCGAAACCTCTCAGCTTGTCGGGGCCCTTGGCGATGTAAAAGGAATATGTGCCTGGGTGATTTTTGTTGAAGAAGATGATCAAATTCGAGTGCGTTTACGTTCGAAAGGCCCTGTGATCAACAAGTTAGCGGCTGAGTATGACGGCGGAGGACATCCTTTGGCTTCAGGAGCATCTGTTTACACATGGGAAAAAGCAGATGAGATCATTGCCAAATTGAAAGTATTATGCACGGTGAAATAACGGGTCGGAGGGGTTGAAATTGGTTCTTGTCTATCCACAAATTGTAACCGGCGCCGATCTATTGCGCGGAATTATAAAACTCGACCACTTAGCCCCCCTTCTGAAAAGGAGAGGGGCTAAATCCGTAGGAATCGTCAATTCAAAAATGTACGGAGTACGTTCATTTTATAATGTAATGAAGAAATACGATATCCACCCGGTTATCGGTCTATCGATCCGTCTTGATATTACTGAAGGAAAGGATGTGCTCCTCTTCGCCTATGCAAAGGATGATAAGGGATATGGCAACTTACTTAAAATCAGTAGTGCTATGGCGACAAGGGAACAGGAGACGCTGCCATTAAAATGGCTGCAAGCTTACAGTGAGGGCTGTGTCCTTATTTGCCCTTTGACCGATAAATCATGGGAAGAGTGGCGGCTAACCGACACCATTGAAAAAATAGGAAATGCTTGCCAAACGGTTTACATCGGAGTTTCCAGACCAGGCGGTGTAAGACATCCTTCCGAGGAAGAGATTCAAAGAATTAGTGAGGCGAACGGAATAGAGATAACAGCCTTCCATGAGTCAAGATATCTTATGGAAGAGGATGCGTTCGCATTTGAAGTCGCCACTGCCATTCGATCCGGATATAAGTTAAATGACCCTTCTCGACCCAAAATCGAAGTTTACGATGCTTTTCTTCCTGAAGAAGAACAATTTCAGAACTGGTTTTCAGATCAGCCTGAATGGCTTGAAAATATGTCAGGTATAATGCTGTCCTGCAATGCGGAATTACCGCCGAGTCAATTTCAGATGCCTGCTTTTCCGGTTCCAGTAGGTGAAACCTCAGCTACGCTATTAAAGGAACATTGTGAGGAAGGGTTGGTAAGACGACTTGGTTCCGTAACCCCGACCTATTTTGAAAGAATACAATATGAGCTAAAAATAATAGAATCCATGGGGTTCTCCGATTATTTTTTAATCGTAGAGGACTTCATGCGTTTCTCGAGAGAACAGGGTATTCTTACAGGACCAGGAAGGGGTTCTTCCGCGGGGTCACTTGTCGCTTATTCACTCGGTATTACAGACGTAGATCCTATCAAATACGGACTTATCTTTGAGCGTTTCCTGAACCCGGGAAGAATTACAATGCCCGATATCGATATCGATTTTGCAGATAATCGACGCTCTGAAGTTATTGAGTATGTTGCCAAAAAGTATGGGAAATCACATGTAGCTCAAATCATTACGTTCGGCACTTTGTCGGCTAAATCTGTTGCTCGAAATGTTGCCCGGGTATTCGATTTTAGTAATGAAGAAATGGGATTTCTGTCAAAACAAATACAAGAAGGTCATAGCAGAAAACTGGAAGACTCTGTTAAACACTCAAAGGCGCTTCAGGATTGGATTGCTTTGGACCCTATCCGAAACAAATGGTACCAAGCAGCGAGGGCTTTGGAAGGATTGCCAAGAAATGCCTCAACGCACGCGGCAGGCGTCATTCTTTCCCCAGTCCCACTTGTGGAAACAGTTCCCCTACAAAACGGGACAGACGATATTTACTTAACGCAATGGGCCATGGGAGACGTTGAAGAAGTCGGCTTATTGAAAATGGACTTTCTTGGGTTACGGAACCTAACATTGATGGATCGTATCAAATCCATGATTGAGCATGACAAAGAAGTCGTGTTGAATTTCGAAGAAATACCTTTAAATGATCAGAAGACTTTTGAGTTGTTCAGGGAAGGGGATATGACAGGGGTATTCCAGTTCGAATCAGACGGAATGAGAGACGCCTTAAGACTTATTAAACCTGACGAATTCAGTGATATCTATGCCATAAATGCATTATATCGTCCGGGTCCGATGGAAAACATTCCTCTATACAGCAGAAGGAAAAATAATAATGAAAAAGTCCATTATATTCACCCTCAGCTTGAACCGATTTTGAAAGAGACGGAAGGCATCATCGTCTATCAGGAGCAAATCATGCAAATAGCCGTGCGAATTGCAGGATTTTCAATGGCTGAAGCGGATCTTTTGCGAAGGGCAGTAAGTAAGAAGAAAAGAGAAATATTGCGACAAGAAAGGGAGCATTTTGTTAAGAGTGCAGTAAACAATAACTTCCCAGAAAAATCGGCGAGTGAAATCTATGATTTGATCGTTAAATTTGCGGATTATGGATTCCCGAAAAGCCATGCCGTGGCGTATTCCTTGATCTCCTACCAATTAGCCTTCATCAAAGCGAATGAACCTGCATATTTTTACGCAGCTCTCTTATCGTTAGCGACGGGCAACCAAGATAAAATAATGGAATACATCCATGAAATAAGGAGTAAAGGGATTACAATTCTGCCGCCATCAATCCAAAAAAGTAAATTTTCACATATCGTTGAAAATGGTTCGATTCGTGTTGGACTTGGCGCCATTAAGGGCGTGACCCCTTCATTTTATAACGTTGTAAAGTCAGCGCGAACAAAGGTTGGTTGGAAATCATTATTCGATTTTTCTGCTGCCATCGGCGGAACAAATTTCACGGAAAAAGCTATTATTCCATTAATAAAAGCAGGTGCACTTGATGAATTTAGAGAAAACAGATCTGTTCTGTTAGCATCTATCGAAGCTGCCCGGAATCATGCAATGTTTATCGGTTCCGAAGGGGAAGATGACTTACTCCATGACGTCATTTATTCCATAGCAAAACCGAAATACACCCCAGGTGGAACAATGCCCAGATTCGCTATGTTGGAATACGAACGGGAAGTGTTGGGTTTCTATTTATCTGAACATCCAGCATTGGAAATGAAAAAGAATTTAGGCGGCAATATCATTGACCTTGTAGATGTCCCTAATGTTAGGGAACGTAGCATATTGAAAGTCGCCGGCTTAATTCGCGAAATCAAACGCATACGCACCAAGAAAGGTGAAGCAATGGCTTTCCTAACTCTACAAGACGAAACTGGCGAACTATCCTGCACACTATTTCCTAAGCAATACGCTGTAAGCAATGTTCACCTACAAGAACTCGCAATGGTACAACTTGAAGGAACGATGGAAAAACGCAACGGCCAAACCCAGTTGATCGTTCAAAAAGTTAATAAAATTTAATTTCAGGGGTAAACAGGTGAAGGAATGCAAATGCTATCCTTTACCTGTTTTATTATTTTTGCTGGACATAATTATGGGCTAACCAGTATTTCCGATATTTTTCCTTAAAATCGCTTTACGCAACTCCCATTTTTCTGTATGCTATTAGACATGAGTGGTCAGACCACTTTTCGGAAGATGAATTACCTAAAGGGGCGGGGCCCGAATGCAAAATACAAAACCATCATCTAAGATGTTTCTTGACATAGTTGGAGAACTAAGGCTCATGATTAAGGCAGAAGGTATAGAAATTGGTGATAAATTACCGTCTGAACGTGTACTGGCGGAACGTCTACAAGTAGGAAGATCAACAATCCGCGAAGCACTTCGAAGCCTTGAGTTATTAGGACTAATTGAAACACGCCGTGGAGAAGGTACATTTTTGGGGGATTTCAAAAAACATCAGCTTGTTGAGGTTTTATCTACATTCATTATGCAACAGCCTGATTCTGCCAAAGATGCAAGAGAAACTCGCATTATCCACGAGAAGGCTGCAATCCAATCTATTTGTAAAGACCCACAAAAACAACAGCTCCCGGTTTGGAAAAGCCTATTAGTAAGGTTGGAAGAAGAAGGTTCCATATTAAGAGAAGATATTGTCCGGGAAATGATTGTAGCAACGGACAACCGCTTATCATTGAAAATCTGGTTTCTATTGAAGCAATATAGCAGAGTGCCTTATGGAAAAATGACAGAAACGAATGAAAGCCAAATTATGAATGCATTGCTTGAAAACTTGCTTGGTGGGCACGTTTTCGAAGCATTGGAATCTTACGAAAAATGGATAGAAAAAATTGAGGGGGAAGAATTACTATGATCCGAGATCTTTTTACAAAACATAAAAAGAAGCAAGCGATAACGATACCTTCAGCAGAAGCGAAAAATGATGTGCCTGAAGGGATTATGACCAAATGTCCGGAATGTAAAGAAATCATATTGACTAAAGATCTTTTGAAAACTGCAAAGGTTTGTCAGAAATGTGGTCATCATTTTAAGATGACTGCATGGGAGCGGGTGGAATGCTTATTTGACGAGGACACCTTTGAGTCAATGGATAATCATTTGAAGACGGAGAATCCATTGAATTTTCCATCTTATATGGAAAAAGTGGCATCTGATAAAGAGCAGACTGGATTGAATGAAGCTGTATTGACCGGAACTGGAAAAATTGGTGGAAGTAAGGTTGCGGTTGCCATTATGGATTCCCATTTCCGCATGGGTTCTATGGGTTCTGTTGTTGGTGAAAAAATAACTCGTGCAGTTGAACATGCAACTGAATCAGGTCTTCCTGTCATTATCTTTTCAGCAAGTGGCGGTGCAAGGATGCAGGAAGGTATCTTATCGTTAATGCAGATGGCAAAAACAAGTGTGGCACTGAAACGCCATTCCGAAAAAGGTTTATTATATATTTCCGTGATGACATATCCGACAACTGGTGGTGTTTCGGCAAGCTTTGCATCTGTTGGGGATATTAATATTGCCGAACCAAAAGCTTTGATTGGTTTTGCCGGTAGACGTGTTATTGAACAGACTGTTAGGGAAAAGTTGCCGAATGATTTCCAAACAGCGGAATTCCAATTGAACCATGGTCAACTGGACGCTGTCGTTCATAGGGAAGATATGAAAGAGACTCTTTCCAAAATCATTCGACTTCATGTTAGGGAGGAAAATGCACATGAGTAAGACACTAACGTTTGAAGAACCAATCATTAAACTTCGTGAGAAAATTAAAGAATTAGAGGAATTTACAAATTCGTCTGAGGTTGATTTATCAACAGAAATTGAAAACCTTAAAGTGCGATTAAAGAATCTTGAAGAAGAAATTTATGAAAATATGGATCCGTGGGATCGTGTACAGGTTGCAAGACATCCAGAACGTCCTACATCGCTCGATTACATTAGTGATTTATTCGAAGATTTCATGGAGTTTCATGGGGATCGGGTATTCGGAGATGATGCTGCGATTGTGGGCGGGATTGGTTTTTTTGAAAATCAACCAGTTACCATTATTGGCCAACAGCGTGGTAGGGATACAAAGGAAAACCTAAAAAGGAACTTTGGTATGCCACATCCTGATGGGTACAGAAAGGCATTACGCTTAATGAAACAGGCTGAGAAATTCGGTCGACCAATCATATGCTTAATCGATACAAAAGGAGCATATCCAGGAAAAGCTGCTGAGGAACGTGGGCAAAGTGAAGCCATTGCCCGAAATCTTGTTGAGATGGCGGGACTTAAAGTGCCTGTTATTTCAATCGTAATTGGTGAAGGAGCAAGTGGTGGTGCACTTGCAATTGGCGTCGCTAATCATTTCCTGATGCTTGAGAATTCATGGTGTTCGGTTATTTCACCTGAAGGGGCGGCTTCCATTCTTTGGAGAGATGCGTCGCTCGCAAAGCAGATGGCTGAGGCGATGAAAATCACTGCACCACATCTGTTGGAAATGGGTATAATTGATGATATCGTCCCTGAAGTAATGGGAGGGGCCCATAGAGATCCTAAGAAGCAATCTGAATTTATACGTGAGGCGCTTAGAAAATCTCTTGATGCCTTTAAGGGAATGGATGGGGAAAGCTTGATAGAGAATCGGTATTCTAAATATAGAAACTTAGGCGTATTTACTGAGTAAGGAAGGATGCGAGGTTTTTTCGCATCTTTTCGCCTTTTTTGAAATACATACCAAGGAGTGTTCTTGTTGAAAAAAATCGGTGTTCTAACAAGTGGAGGAGATGCTCCGGGCATGAATGCAGCAGTTCGTGCAGTTGTCCGTAAGGCCATACATGATGGTCTTGAAGTTTCTGGTATATTCAATGGATATCAAGGGCTTATTCAAGGGAAAATCGAACAATTACAACTTGGCTCCGTCGGTGATATTATTCAACGGGGGGGAACAATGCTAAGATCTGCCCGTTCAGAGGAGTTTATGACTGAGGAAGGTCGAAAGAAAGCGGTTCATCAATTAAAATTGAACGGCATCGAAGGTCTTGTCATTATTGGTGGCGATGGATCATTCAGAGGGGCATTAGAATTGGTCAAATTAGGTATTCCATGTGCTTGTGTTCCAGCTACTATAGATAACGATATTAATGGAACCCAATTTACAATCGGTTTTGATTCGGCATTAAATACAGTCATTGATGCAATTGATAAAATACGAGATACCGCCACATCTCATGAACGTACATTCATCATCGAAGTGATGGGCCGAGATGCTGGTGACCTTGCACTTTGGGCTGGATTGGCTGGTGGAGCGGAAACAATTCTCATTCCTGAAGCAGGTTTTGATATGGATGAAATTGTCAATCGATTACAAAGTGGAACAGGGCGTGGCAAAAAGCATAGTATTATCATTGTTGCTGAAGGTGTCATGTCTGGCTCAGGCTTGTCGGATTTATTAAAAGAAAAGGCGAATATTGAAACAAGGGTTTCCGTATTAGGGCATATTCAACGGGGCGGCTCGCCTTCTGCAAGGGATCGCGTCATTGCAAGCCAATATGGTGCGAGGGCTGTAGAAGTGCTGCGTGAAGGGCGAAGTAGTGTTGCAATTGGTATGCAAAACAATGTGGTGGTAGACTATGATTTAGAAGTGGTATTTAAACCAACAGACCACTCCTTAGATATGGAATTATACAAATTATCAAAAGAATTGTCGATTTAAAAAGCACAATATGAAAGGGCGTATTGTAATGAGAAAGACAAAGATTGTTTGTACCATCGGACCGGCGAGTGAATCACCAGAAATACTTGAACAGTTAATGGAAGCAGGTATGAACGTAGCACGATTGAACTTTTCACATGGATCGCATGAAGAGCACAGAGCCCGAATTTCGGCTATCCGGGAAGCTTCGAATAAGACAGGGAAAGTTGTAGGAATTCTGCTTGACACGAAAGGCCCCGAGATTCGTACACATTCCATGAAAAATGGACAAGTAGAATTGATAACTGGCCAACATATCGATATCTCGATGGCTGAAGTGGAAGGTACAGACGAAGCCTTTTCAGTCACATATGATAAATTGATTGAAGACGTTGACAAAGGTTCTGTCATTCTTTTGGATGATGGACTTATTCAGCTTGAAGTTCTTGGTTTGGATAAAGAAAATGGACTGATCCATACGATTGTTGTAAATTCTGGTATTTTGAAGGATAAAAAAGGTGTCAATGTTCCGGGTGTATCCGTGCAACTACCTGGCATAACAGAGAAAGATCAGGAGGATATTTTATTCGGCATTGAAGAAGGTGTTGATTTTATCGCGGCATCTTTCGTCCGTCGTGCTTCTGATGTTATGGAAATCCGGGAGTTACTTGAAAACAACGGCGGTGCAGCTATTCATATCATACCTAAGATTGAAAACCAGGAGGGCGTTGACAATTTAGATGAAATTCTGAATGTCTCGGATGGCTTAATGGTTGCAAGGGGAGATCTTGGCGTGGAAATCCCTGCCGAAGAGGTTCCCCTTGTTCAAAAAAATATGATTGAAAAATGCAATCAAGTTGGAAAACCAGTCATTACAGCTACGCAAATGTTAGATTCGATGCAACGCAATCCGCGTCCTACAAGAGCAGAAGCAAGTGACGTAGCAAACGCTATTTTGGATGGTTCTGATGCAATCATGCTTTCTGGTGAAACAGCAGCAGGACTCTATCCCGTAGAATCGGTCCGTACAATGGATCGAATTGCTCGGACAGCGGAAGGTGCAGTAGATTATCATTCAGTGGTATCAACTCGTCGACGTGAAAAACAAGGAAATATGACGGAATCAATTGGTCAAGCAGCTGCCTATACAGCTATTAATCTAAAAGTTAAGGCTGTATTGGCACCGACTGAAAGTGGTCAAACGGCAAAAATGATTGCTAAATATAGACCTGGTTGTCCTATTATCGCTATTACTGCATCTGATGAATGTTCAAGAAAATTAACTCTTGTATGGGGAATTTACCCGATTATTGGAGAAAGAGTCCATTCCATAGACGCGATTTTACAAGAGTCAGTTGAGGAAAGCGTAAAGCATCAATATGTTACTCATGGCGATGTTGTCATTATTACTGCAGGTGTTCCTGTTGGTGAGGCAGGTACGACGAATTTAATGAAAATCCATGTCATCGGTGATATGCTTGCGCGAGGACAGGGGATTGGGAAAACAGTTGCATTTGGCGAAGCGATTGTTGCCAAAAATGCAAATGAAGCCTTGAACCATAATTTGGAAGGAAAAATCCTTGTCACATATGCATCTGATCGAGATATGATGCCTGCGATTGAAAAATGTGCAGGACTCATAACAGAAGAATCTGGTTTGACGAGTCATGCGGCAGTAGTTGGATTGAGTTTGGGAATCCCGGTTATCGTTGGCGTGGATAAAGCGACTGAAGTAATTGCAAGTGGTCAAGAAATTACAATGGATGCGGAATCCGGCGTAATTTACAATGGGCATGCAAGAGTTTTATAATAATATTAGTATACAAAAGGCTGACTTTCGAATCTTTTCGAAAGCAGCCTTTTTAGGAATGGAGTGGATGTATTGAGAAAAACGCTGGTGCTTACTTTTATTTTATTGCCTACTGCGGAAATCGCGTTACTCCTTTATTCGGGAAAAACATTTGGTGTTCTGCCAACGATTTTTATCATCATCGCAACGGGTGTAGGAGGAGCCTACTTGGCGAAGACCCAAGGACTCAGAGCTTGGACCGATTTGCGGAATAGAATGGCATCCATGGAAACCCCGGGCAACGCTGTCATTGATGGCGTTTGTATTTTCCTTGGCGGAATTCTTTTGATCATGCCCGGCTTTATCACAGATTTAGCCGGTCTTTTACTTTTGTTTAAATGGCCAAGAAATATTATACGTCCTTTTATCATCAAATGGATTTATGAAAAAATGAAAAAAGGTCAGATTGTTATCCGGTAAAATACGGATTCATTTTCAGCTTCAGGGCAGCAAATAGCAGGAATGGCGTTAATAGTATGCCAGGAAGACCGAAAAGATAAAAAGAGCAGACCGTTATGAAGAAGGCATGGATCGGTTTTACGCGAAAAGCCGAAGCCCACATATAGGATTCCGCCAATTGTCTAGTCGTAAGAACGAAGATATATAGAAGGATAAGCGAAACACCGATGAAAAATTGGTTTGAATAGAAAAAGAAAGCTGACATAGGAAGCAAAAACAGACCAATTCCAAGTAATGGCAAACTGTCTACAAGTGAGACAAGGAATGCATTTCCGATCGGGGATTCGAAGCCTAATAATGAAAATCCAATACTCAGAACGATAAATGTCAGAAGGAATAGTCTTGCCTCTACAAAAAAGAATGTGCCTATTAATTCACCTGATTTAGTGAAAATCCTTTTAGAGGATTTTCGCATCTTAATCGGGAAATAAATAAGAAACCAATAACGGTTCTTGCCAGACTCACGTAATGCAAAAAAATAGGCAACTAAGAAAATGAATAGACTGAAAATACGTTGGAAAAAGGTAGCTGTAAATGTAATGGCATATTCTAACAATGCATGTCCATATTCGATAAATTTCCCTTCAAGGAACGAAAAAACTTTTCCGGATAAATCGGTTTTACCTGTGTACTGAGCAAGATGACGCTCCACAATTGGAATTGTATCCATCAACCCGTGCAAAGCTATAAATGAAAACGTACTAATTATGAACAAGATGGAGAGCATCACACATAGTGTAGCGATTGTTAAAGGAAGTCGTGTCATCGTTCGTATGGCTGTTAAAATTGGAGCGGTAAAGTAAGCGATAATGATTGCAATTCCAACTGGAGGAACCATAAAGATTAATATTGCGGCGATAATTGCAGGAGTCCATTGCAAAACCAAAGATTGGTAAGGCTGTTGTAAGACGCGGTTTTTCAACAATAATTCATCCTTCTAAAATTATTTTACTACTAAAACAAGCGTTTCCATTCACAAAGCTGTAATATTTGCTTATAATAGTCATGTAAGCGTTTCAGGCAGTACTAAATAAAAATATAGATTTGCCTAGATTCACAATATTTTGTTGTAGATAGTAGGCAAAATTGACTGAAGGAGCGATTTAAATGACAGCATCAAAAGGTTTGGAAGGAATCGTAGCTACACAGTCCGCCATCAGTTCTATTATTGATGACACCCTTACATATGTCGGTTACGATATCGACGACCTGGCAGAGAATGCAAGCTTTGAGGAAGTTGTTTATCTATTATGGCACCAACGTTTACCAAAAGAGGACGAGCTTGCTGTGCTAAAGCAGCAACTTGCAGACAATATGTCTATTCCTCAAGAAGTACTTGATCATTTCAAAACATATCCAATTGCTGATGTACACCCAATGGCTGCATTGCGTACAGCAATCTCCCTTCTTGGATTATACGATGAAAAAGCAGAAGATATGTCTGATGAAGCAAACTATGAAAAAGCGATAAAATTACAAGCGAAAGTTGCAACTGTTGTAACCGCATTTTCACGCATCCGTAAAGGACAAGAGCCTGTTGCTCCTAAAACAGAGCTTGGTTACGCAGCAAATTTCCTTTATATGTTGAATGGTGAAGAACCTGAAGAAATTGCAATCGAAGCATTCGACAAAGCTTTAGTTCTTCATGCAGACCACGAATTGAACGCTTCCACATTTACGGCACGTGTTTGTGTGGCAACTCTTGCAGATATCTATTCCGGTGTTACTGCGGCAATTGGAGCTCTAAAAGGCCCACTTCATGGCGGTGCAAATGAGCAAGTTATGAAGATGCTGATGGAAATCGGATCAGAAGAAAATGTAGAAACATACATTAGAGAAAAACTTGACAATAAAGAAAAAATTATGGGCTTCGGCCACCGTGTATACCGAAAAGGTGACCCGCGTGCAAAACATCTTCGTGCAATGTCGAAGAAGTTGACAACACTTCGCGGTGAAGAAAAATGGTATAACATGTCCGAAAAAATTGAGTCCATTGTGACAGGTGAGAAGAACTTGCCTCCGAACGTTGATTTCTATTCAGCTTCGGTATATCATTCACTTGGTATCGATCATGATTTGTTTACACCAATTTTTGCGGTTTCCCGTATGTCCGGTTGGACAGCACATATTTTGGAGCAATACTCCAATAATAGACTAATTCGTCCACGTGCGGATTACATCGGACCAGATCTGCAAAAATATGTACCTATCAATGAGAGATAACAAAGTTGTAAACTCCCCGATAGAAAATTTATCGGAAAGCTGAAAAGTAATCCATGGGGCGGTGCAGAAATGTACAAGCCCCCTCATCATGAAACGGAGGAATTCAAAATGGCAAAAATCACAGTAACTGACGGCGTTCTAAACGTTCCAGACAAAGCGACAATCCCTTTCATCATCGGTGACGGTACAGGTCCTGATATTTGGCATGCTGCTTCACGCGTATTGGAAGCTGCTGTTAAAAAAGCATATGACGGTCAAAAGGAAATCGAATGGAAAGAAGTTCTTGCAGGAGAAAAAGCATTCAATGAAACAGGCGAATGGCTACCACAAGAAACACTTGACACAATCGATGAATACCTAATTGCGATTAAAGGACCGTTGACTACACCAATCGGTGGTGGATTCCGTTCATTGAACGTTGCTCTTCGTCAAGAATTGGATCTATATACTTGCCTACGTCCTGTACGTTACTTCGAAGGTGTACCTTCTCCAGTTAAGCGCCCTGAAGACTGCGATATGGTCATCTTCCGCGAAAATACGGAAGACATTTATGCAGGTATCGAGTACAAAGAAGGTTCTGATGAAGTTAAGAAATTAATTTCATTCCTTCAAGATGAGATGGGTGTTGATAAAATCCGTTTCCCTGAAACTTCAGGAATCGGTATCAAACCAGTTTCTGAAGACGGTACAAAACGCCTTGTTCGTGGTGCACTCAACTATGCACTTAAAGAAGGCCGCAAATCTTTAACACTTGTACACAAAGGAAACATCATGAAATTCACTGAAGGTGCTTTCAAAAACTGGGGCTACGAAGTTGCAGAGCAAGAATTCGGCGACAAAGTATTCACTTGGAACCAATACGATCAAATCAAAGAAGCAGAAGGTACAGACGCTGCGAACAAAGCACAAGCTGACGCAGAAGCTGCTGGCAAAATCATCGTAAAAGATTCGATTGCTGATATCTTCCTTCAACAAATCTTGACTCGTCCGAAAGAGTTCGAAGTTGTTGCTACAATGAACTTGAACGGTGACTATATCTCCGACGCACTTGCAGCACAAGTCGGCGGAATCGGTATCGCTCCAGGAGCTAACATCAACTATTTAACTGGACATGCGATTTTCGAAGCAACTCACGGCACAGCACCAAAATATGCTGGTCTTGACAAAGTAAACCCTTCTTCCGTATTGCTTTCCGGCGTTATGATGCTTGAGCATATGGGATGGAATGAAGCGGCTCAAATGATTACTGAATCTATCGAGAAGACAATTGCATCTAAAGTTGTAACGTATGACTTTGCACGTCTAATGGATGGAGCAACAGAAGTAAAAACATCCGAATTCGCAGATGAATTAATCAAAAACCTATAAGAGAAACAATAGACCGGGAAGCCTAAGTGCTTTCCGGTTTTTTAATAAACAGATAAAGGTTAACAAATCACTTGCTCGCAACGCTTCGCTTGTGCTCCCTTAGGGTCGCAGAAAACATTGCTCGCAAACAAACGCCGTTTTTCGTAACGGCGTTTGCTTGCCCTTTCCCAGTGAAAATTGATACACTTTCAATAACAACAATTATTGCTCTATAAATAAAGGAGGAAAAAAGTTGATATTAGGGAAAAAGAGGCGGATTGGTAGGGATATTGAAAAGATCGTCATCGGGGAAAAATTAAAACTAACCGAAAAAATCGAAGACAAAGACCTTCTCCTTTATCTTGGCTTAACAAATGACGCAAACCCGCTCTACATCCAACATGATTATGCTTCTCAAACGAAGTTTGAAAAACCAGTTGTTCCACCAATCATGTTAACCGGTTTCGTCACTTCGGCAATCTCGAAATACTTGCCAGGGCCAGGCTCTCACGTTACAGAGCAACATTTACGATTCCCAAACCCTGTCTTTCATTATGAAACTATAGAATTCCTATTCGAAGTAATCAAAGTAGAAATCGATAAAAAATCGATTGTTATTATGATAGAAGCAACAAATGAAAACAAACAAACCGTTATTTCGGGGAATGTGACAGTAATTCCTCCATCCACAGAGAAAAACCTCACCGCGCAAGCAATGGAGAACTTTTAAATTCCAGAAAAATATTATCAATTTTTAGGGGGATGACGGGTATCGTGAACAAGATATTGATAGTCGATGATGAACAGCCAATTCGTACGTTACTCGATTATAATCTTAAACAATCCAACTTTGAAACTATTATGGCGGCAGACGGTGCACAAGCCATTCAGCAAGTTGAAGAAGAAAAACCAGATTTAATTTTACTTGATCTTATGTTGCCCATTATTGATGGAATTGAAGTTTGCAAAATCCTTAGAAGTCGCAATATAAATACTCCGATTATTATGCTCACTGCAAAAGGCGAGGAACCTGACAAGGTTTTAGGATTAGAAATCGGTGCAGATGACTATATGACAAAACCGTTTAGCCCAAGGGAGGTCATAGCGCGTGTTAAGGCTGTCCTGCGTCGCAGTCAAGAGAGTACTGGTGTTAAGGTGACGGATGATCGTGACCATATAATTACGTCAGGTCCGCTCACTGTACATCCTGAACAGTATGAGGCTTATCTACGGGAACAATCATTGGAGTTTACGCCGAAAGAATTTGAGTTACTCGTCTACTTCATGCAAAATAAAAACCGTGTACTTACCCGTGAACAACTATTAAGTGCAGTTTGGAACTATGACTTTGTTGGGGATACACGAATCGTTGACGTGCATGTCAGTCACCTGAGAGAAAAAATTGAAGAGAATACAAAAAAACCGCTATTCATTAAGACGGTCAGGGGAATCGGATATAAATTCGAGGAGCAAAAGGTCAAATGAAAAGTTATTATTATAGGCTTCTTCTTGCTTTCACTGTTATTTTTTTAATTCAATTGACTGGTCTTGGTATCGTCCTTGGCCAGTTTTTTTATCTGATTGACCATCCAATTTCAACACAAGTACAGCATAAGTATTTGCTTTTCCTTGCTGTTACTTTTTCTATTGTATTTTTCATATCCATATTCATAGCATCCCGTGTCATTCGCCAATATACGAAACCCATTGACTTTATGACAAGAACAGCAAGAAAACTTGCAGAAGGGGATTATTTGGCAAGAACTCCAATCGAGGAAATAGGGATTGACAATGAGCTTGGGCTTGCTTTAAATCAAATTGCTAGAAACTTACAGGAAACTTCAATTTTACGGACGATGGAAAAGGAACGATTAAAGACGTTGATTGAAAGTATGGGAAGTGGACTTTTAATCTTTGGAAGGGAAGGCACTGTAAATTTACAGAACGGTGTTTTTGAAAAGACTTTTGGATTTTCAAGCGATTCTTTGATAGGAAAGAGTATTAAAGAAATAGGTTTTCCTGAAGAAATTGAAGTCTTAATAGAGGATGTGTTCCTGACGGAAAAAGTCACGGAACGTCAAATTAGGAGAGATGAATCGTATTTCAATGTTTATGGAGCACCGGTTATCGGGCGACATGGCAATTGGCTTGGCATTATCATTGTCTTCCACGACATAACAAAGTTAATACGCTTGGAAGAAGTACGAAAGGATTTCGTTGCAAACGTATCACATGAATTGCGAACCCCAATTACATCCATTAAGGGCTTTACGGAAACCTTATTGGACGGGGCGATGAATGAACCTCAACTATTGAAGGATTTCCTCGAAATCATACAAAAGGAAAGTGACCGTCTGGATGTGCTTATTGATGATCTTCTCGAATTGTCACGAATCGAAAGAGAGGGCTTCTATTTACACTATGGATCCGTGCATATTTCTGATGTGATAGACGATGCGATGAAAATCGTCTCAGGGCCACTTGATAAAAAGGGAATGAAGATCATTTTAGAAGGTCAGTCAAGGATTGGTGTGGAAGCTGATAAGGATAGACTTATCCAAGTGATGGTCAATCTATTGATAAACTCCATTAATTATTCAAAAGAAGGTACCACAATTTTTATTACGACTTCTCAAACCGCAAAGGAGGTCATTATTCAAGTAAAGGACGAGGGCATTGGTATAAAACAAGATCAATTACCAAGGCTGTTTGAACGTTTTTACAGAGTCGACCGTGGCCGGAGCAGAGAATCCGGTGGTACTGGACTTGGCTTAGCCATCGTAAAACACTTGATTGAAGCACATGCTGGAAAGGTTACTGTTGAAAGCGAATTGGGTGTTGGAACTGCATTTACCATAACTCTACCAAAAAAAGCCGCATAATGCGGTTTCTTTTTTTGAAACTTATTTGAAGTACGTCCGTATGATTAATAGATACATATGAGAAGGGGGAATTACAAATATGAGCACACGCCGAGCATCGATAGCGACAGGACTTATTATCGCTGGGATTCTTTTAGTTGTTATCGCATTTACTACTTGGTACACCGTGGATGAATCTGAGCAGGCAGTTGTTATCACCTTCGGTAAGGCGGATACGCCCGTAACCGAATCAGGTTTGCATTTCAAATTACCATGGCCAATCCAAGAGGTTGAAAAACTTTCAAAAGAAACTTTCAGTCTTCAATTCGGGTACAAACAAGACGCGAGTGGAGAGCTTGTCTCTTTTGACAAAGAAACAAAAATGATTACAGGGGATGAATATATCGTCCTCGCAGATCTCGTAGTTCAATGGAAAATTACGGATCCGCAAAAGTTTTTATTCAATTCCCAAAAACCGGAACAAATTTTGCATGACGCTACTTCTGCCTCAATTAGATCTGTTATCGGAAGCTCGACGATAGATGCAGCGTTGACGGATGGAAAGGCGGAAATTGAAGGGAAAACACGGGAGTTACTAACTACCCTTGTAGGAAATTATGATATCGGTATTTCAATTCAAGGTGTCAAATTACAAGACGTTGAGCTTCCGAACGCGGAGGTACGTGCGGCTTTCACTGCTGTAACGGACGCAAGGGAAACTAAAAACACAAAAATTAATGAAGCCCAAAAGTATAAAAACAAACGGGAAAACGAAGCAATCGGTGAGAAGAATGCAATTCGGTCACGTGCATTAGGTCAAAAAACAGCGCGTATTGAGCAGGCCCTCGGAGACGTCGCCCTCTTTAACGATCTTCATGCGGAATACTCAAAAAACGTAGCGATTACACGACAACGTCTAATCATCGAAACATTAGAACAAGTATTACCAAAAGCTAAAATCTATATTATGAATGATGATGGAGAAACATTGAAGTATTTACCATTACAGCAGTTAGAGAATCAAACACCACCACCGGCTACTAAAACGGAAGGGGGAGGCAACTGATGTCGAATGAAAATCCATTTAAAGGCATTGAAGAGAAATTTATGGAACGTCAACGAGCAAAACAGAATAAAGCGGGAGATCCCCAAAAGGTCATAACGCCAAAACGCCCATTCAATATGAGAAAAACTGTGAAAACAGCAATCACGCTTACGGTACTATTTGCATTGGCAATTATCCTATTAGCGAATGTATTTATCGTTAAGCAAGATGAATACCGCGTTGTACGACAGTTTGGAGAGATTACAAGAACCATTGACGAACCAGGTTTGAATATGAAAATCCCATTCATTCAAACCGTCTCCACTTTACCAAAAAACCAAATGATCTATAACGTTTCTGAAGCGGAAATTACAACAAAGGATAAAAAACGGATCATTATTGACAACTATGCTGTATGGAAAATAACAAATGCGCAAAAAATGATCTCCAACGCCCGAAATATCGTCAACGCTGAATCCAGAATGGAAGAGTTCATCTATTCGGTTATTCGGAACGAAATGGGTCAGTTGAATTATGTCGATGTTGTTAATGATGAAAACTCCGAGCGGGGGAGCTTAAATGACCGCGTCACAGCAAAAGTGAATCAATTCCTTGACGAAGGGAATTACGGAATTGAAGTGATAGATGTTCGTATGAAACGAATTGACCTTCCTGAAGAAAACGAGCATTCCATCTACACAAGGATGATTTCTGAACGGGAATCAACCGCTCAGGCTTATCTCTCTGAGGGGGATGCGGAAAAGCAAAGAATTGAAGCGGAAACAGACCGTGAAGTGCAAGAGTTATTGGCGACAGCCCAAAAAGAAGGAGCAATCATCCATGCAGAGGGAGAGGCAGAAGCAGCAAAAATATACAACGATGCCTTCTCCAAGGACCCAGAGTTCTATAATCTATATCGAACACTGCAGTCTTACTCACGCACTATTGGTAACGATACAATGATCATCATGCCTGCTGACTCGCCATACGCGAAAATCTTAACAGGTTACCTCGAATAACAGAAGACGTCATTTTCATTTCTCCTTACCAACATGGTAAGATAAATGGAGATGACGTTTTTTTATCAAGGGAGTGAGCGGATTTGTCAAAAGAGAAAATTGTACTTTTGGATGGGAACAGCTTGGCGTATCGAGCATTTTTTGCCCTACCGTTATTAACGAACGACACAGGAATCCATACGAACGCTATCTATGGATTTACAATGATGCTACAAAACATCCTAAAAGAGGAAAAGCCAACACATATACTCGTCGCTTGGGATGCAGGTAAAACAACATTCAGGCATTCAACATTCAGCGAATACAAAGGTGGACGCCAAAAAACACCACCGGAACTTTCTGAGCAATTCCCGTATTTACGGAAATTACTTGATGCATTCCAAATCCCACAATACGAACTCGATCAGTACGAAGCCGATGACATTATTGGAACATTGAGCAAAACTGGGGACGCGGAAGGCATGGAAGTCATCGTCATTTCTGGTGATAAAGACTTGACTCAACTTGCAAGCGACAATACAACAGTTTGTATTACACGAAAAGGTATAACAGATCTTGAGAAATACACACCTGCACATGTGATGGACAAGTACGGACTTTCACCATTACAAATCATTGATATGAAAGGCCTTATGGGAGACCCTTCAGACAATATTCCTGGTGTGCCTGGAGTTGGAGAAAAAACTGCCATTAAACTATTGAAGGAATACGGTTCAGTCGAGAAAGTTTACGAATCATTGGATAAGGTTTCTGGTAAAAAACTGAAAGAGAATTTGACTGAGAATGAAGAAAAAGCATTCATGAGCAAAAGACTCGCTACGATTGAAGTGAATGCACCCATTACCATTTCGATTAAGAATTTGGATTATCCTGGACCTGACGAGGAAAACGTAAAAGCACTTTATGAAGAATTGCAGTTTAAAACGCTGCTTGAAAAAATGGCTCCACAAACTGAAAGTGAACCGATTAAGGAAATCAACGTTCATATCGTAACTGATCCGGATACCATTGAACTTGCAGACGAAATGGCACTTCATGTTGAAATGATCGATGAGAATTATTTAGCCTCTGAAATTTCAGGCATCGGTATGACCGACGGTGAAACCATCATCTTTATTCCGTTTGAAGTCGTCATTAAGTCGGATAAGTTGAAAAAATGGTTCCAGGACGAACAAAAGAGAAAGTTCGCAACTGATTCAAAAGCATCATATGCATCTTTGCTAAGACATGGTATCGAAGTGAATGGTTTTGAATTTGATTTATTATTGGCGACCTATATTGCAAACCCTTCTTCCAGTTACACAGATGTTGCATCTGTTGCCAAAGAATTCAACTACTTCGATATCCAATCAGACGAGGTTGTTTATGGAAAAGGTGCCAAAAAGGCATTACCGGGAGAAGAAACACTTGCAGATCACGCCGGAAGGAAAGCCCAAGCTGTCTGGAAACTGAAGCCGATACTGGAAGACAAGCTTCGTGATAATGAGCAATTTGAGTTGTACCGTGAGCTTGAAATGCCATTAGCTAAAATCCTTGGGAAGGTGGAAACAACGGGAGTCAAGACTGACTTAGGCATCCTGCGTCAAATCGGAATTGATTTATCTGCGAGGCTTTTAGAGTTGGAATCGATCATCTATGAAATGGCGGGACAAAAATTCAATATTAATTCGCCCAAGCAACTTGGTGAAATTCTGTTCGAAAAAATCGGTCTGACACCAATTAAGAAAACAAAGACGGGATATTCTACTGCTGCTGATGTATTGGAGAAACTTGAAAGCGAACACGAAATTATCGGTTTCATCTTGACGTACAGACAGCTTGGAAAGCTGAATTCAACTTATATTGAAGGACTAACTAAGGAAATCCACGAAGATGGTAAAATTCATACTCGTTTTCAACAAGCCTTAACCCAAACAGGTCGTTTGAGCTCGATTAATCCAAATCTGCAAAACATCCCAATCCGTTTGGAGGAAGGCAGGAAAATACGAGCAGCATTTGTTCCATCCGAACCAGGCTGGCTAATGTTTGCAGCGGATTATTCGCAAATTGAACTGCGTGTCCTTGCCCATATGTCTCAAGACGAAAAAATGATAGCAGCTTTCCAAGAAGGCGAGGATATTCATACAAAAACAGCGATGGATGTGTTCGGCGTAGATAAGGATGGAGTTTCCTCAGATATGAGACGGACTGCTAAGGCGGTCAACTTCGGCATTGTCTATGGCATCAGTGACTATGGCCTTTCTCAAAGTTTGAATATAACCCGTAAAGAAGCAGGGAAATTCATCGATACGTATTTGGAGACGTTCCCTGGAGTTAAACAATATATGGAAGATATTGTTGCAGATGCGAAAATGAAAGGTTATGTCGTTACAATGATGAATAGAAGACGCTATTTACCTGACATAACAAGTTCTAATTTTAATCTAAGAAGTTTTGCAGAAAGAACGGCGATGAATACGCCAATCCAAGGAACAGCCGCAGACATCATCAAAAAAGCGATGATTGACATGGATGCAAGATTGAAAGAAGAAGGCCTTCAAACAAGGATGCTTCTTCAAGTACATGATGAATTGATTTTTGAAGCACCAGAAGATGAAATAGAGAAATTAAAGGAAATTGTACCTGAAGTGATGGAATTCGCGTTAACACTTGATGTTCCTTTGAAAGTCGAGTGGGCGTATGGACTATCCTGGTATGAAACGAAGTGAGGAATTAGTATGCCGGAACTACCTGAGGTTGAAGGTGTTGTCCGTGAATTGGCACCTGCGTCAAAAGGTCGTACCATTTCTGAAGTGAAGGTTTCAGATGTGATCCGAAGTTCTAAGGAATTGGGTAAAGAAGCAATTGTCAAAGGAAAGACGCTTGATGATTTTATAGAAGAACTTTCCCAAATGACGATTATGGATATTACAAGAAGAAGTAAATATATTTATTTCCATCTTAAAAAAGAAGGTCAGCCACATTTGTTGGTGAGCCATTTGGGAATGTCAGGTGCGTGGTTTGTCGTGGATTCTTTAGATGAGGTGACGGAACGAAAGTTCAGAAACCATATCCATGTCATTTTCACGATGGACGATGGCGGAATGTTAGTCTATTCCGATATACGCAGATTTGGGGAACTGCGCCTATTAGGTAAGGAAGAGGACTATTCTCCGTTGTTGAAAATGGCACCGGAACCTTTCTCTAAGGAAGCTATAGATCACTTTCTGACTATGGCTTCCACTCCTAAATATGCACGGAAACCGATAAAGGAAGTCATTATGGATGGGCATATTATTTCGGGATGCGGTAATATTTATGCAACTGAGGCTCTTTTTCGAATGAATATACATCCGAATCGAACGACCGAACGGATCAGTGAAAAAAGGAAAAAGGAATTATTCGAAGTGATTGTTGAGGTTTTACAGGAAAGTATTGATGCTGGTGGAAGCTCCATTTCTGATTATCGAAATATTAATGGAGAAGCAGGTACAATGCAGACTCGACTTAAAATGTATGGAAAAAAAGTTTGTGGTCAATGTGGTAGTTCGACGAAAAGCCTAAAGATAGCCGGAAGAACTTCCGTCTATTGTCCAAAATGCCAAAGGTGAGAGGGTGAATCCAATGATCATTGGTTTGACAGGAAGCATCGCGACCGGTAAAAGCACCGTTTCACGTATGTTAAAAGAAAAAGGCTATCCGATTGTCGATGCGGATGAAATTTCAAGGCAGGTTGTAGAGCCGGGAAGTAGTGTGTTGGAAAAAATAGCCGATGCATTCGGAAAAGAGATTATTGATCAAGATGGTCGGCTTAACCGTGAAAAGTTAGGCGGCCTTATATTCAATGACCAACTTGAACGTGAAAAACTGAATGCGATTATGCATCCTGCTGTCCGCCAAGAAATGATTCGTCAAAAGGAATTATGGCTTGAAAAAGGGTTTAATACGGTCATAATGGATATTCCATTACTCTTTGAAAGTAAGCTTCAATCCTATGTCGAGAAAATCATTGTCGTCTCTGCAACTCCTTCTATTCAACGAAAGCGTTTAATGGCAAGAAATAATTTAACTGGCGAAGAAGCGGATGCTCGAATCAATTCACAACTCCCAATTCCCGAAAAGGAAAAAGGGGCGGATGCCGTTATTAATAATAACGACACTTTGGAAGAAACTGAACGACAGCTTGATGCGATTTTAGCAAAATGGTTCGTATCACCATAAGTATATTCTCTGAAAAGTGGAACATTTTCAATTGCCTCACAAACTCTTTCCACATAAGTAAAATGTGCTATACTAATTATCGGATAAATGATAAAAAGTATAACATAAAGCAGGGGGATATTTTTACATGACTACTTCGATAGCGATAAATGGATTTGGTAGAATTGGACGTATGGTTTTCCGCCAAATTATCACAGAGGACGACGTGAATGTAGTTGCGGTAAACGCATCATATCCGGCTGAAACTTTGGCCCATCTGATTAAGTATGACACAAATCATGGAGTGTTTGACGGAGACATCGTCGTTGAGGAAGATGCTCTGATTGTTAATGGGAAACGTGTCCAATTATTAGCAGAACGTGATCCATCCAAGTTGCCATGGACTGACCTTGGTGTCGATATCGTAATTGAAGCAACTGGAGTATTCAACTCCCGTGAAAAAGCTGTTCTTCATCTTGAAGCTGGTGCGAAAAAAGTTATTTTAACTGCACCTGGTAAGAATGAAGATATTACAATTGTTTTGGGTGTGAATGACGATCAGCTCGATATTGAAAAACACGATGTCATTTCAAATGCAAGCTGCACGACAAACTGTCTTGCTCCTGTAGCGAAAGTGCTTAATGATACATTCGGCATTGAAAACGGATTGATGACTACTGTACATGCTTATACAAATGACCAAAAGAATTTGGATAATCCTCATAAGGATCTTCGTCGTGCACGTGCATGTGCCCAATCGATTATTCCAACTTCAACAGGTGCTGCAAAAGCGTTATCACTTGTATTGCCTGAGCTTGAAGGAAAAATTCATGGTATGGCACTTCGCGTTCCGACTCCAAATGTATCGTTAGTTGACTTAGTTGTAGATGTAAAAAGAGATGTAACGGTTGAAGAAGTGAATGAGGCATTTAAAGAGGCGGCAAATGGCGCACTTTCAGGAATCCTTCGTTTCACAACTGAACCTTTAGTTTCTGTCGATTTCAATACAACAACCGAATCTGCAACAATTGATGGGTTGTCTACAATTGTTATGGGTGACCGTAAGGTGAAAGTTCTTGCTTGGTACGACAACGAGTGGGGTTATTCTGCACGTGTTGTCGAATTAACTCAAAAAGTTGCAAAAGCACTCAATGCTTAATTGAATCTATTAAAATAATGAAAAGCCGTCCAAGTTCTTGTATGACTTGGACGGCATTTTTATTTCTTTCATCCCTCTCAAAAACCACATCAGTAATTTCTTTAGGATCCCCTTCGATTTTTTCGACAAACTTCTGTTATAATCAATATACTATAGGGAAATTCGGAGGAAGACGAAATGATATGTCCAGCTTGTCATTACAATGGCACAAGGGTAGTCGATTCCAGACCGGCTGAAGAGAATCGATCCATTCGAAGACGCCGTGAATGTGAAAAATGCGCGTTTCGGTTCACAACTTTTGAGAAAGTGGAAGAAATGCCACTTATCGTCGTGAAAAAAGATGGGTCCCGGGAAGAATTCAATGGAGAAAAATTGCTTAGAGGATTAATAAGAGCGTGTGAGAAAAGGCCTGTTGAGTTAGAGGCATTAAAAAACATTGTTTATTTAATAGAAAAAGAATTAAGAAGTTCTGGGATTGTTGAGATCAATTCCGAAGATGTCGGTGAAATGGTGATGGGAAAATTGGCCGATGTCGATGAAGTTGCCTATGTACGATTCGCTTCGGTTTACAGACAATATAAAGACATAACAGTTTTCATCGAAGAGTTAAAAAACCTCCAAAACAAAAAAGATGAAACAAATCTTTGATATATATTTTAAAGGAACTTGTTGGTATTCAAGAGGCTCCGATGATTGGAGCAGTAGGCGGCGATACCCGCGGAAAGCGTCCGCCTGAGCGAAAAACAACAAATTTACAATTGATGATGAAAGAGGGGTTCCGAATTGCTTTATCAAGAACTGCAACCAGTAGATTCATTCAAACTAAAGATGGCAAGTCCATTTTCGGACTATGACCGGCAACTCCTCACACTATTTTACCAACCGTTAATCGGCCCACAAGCAATGAGTCTTTTCATGTCTTTTTGGGCTGACGCGGAACGAGAAAAAGAAAATGAGTTTAACCATTATTACTTAATGAATTTATTAACCATGCCATTGGGACAAGTTTTCGAAGCTAGGATTTCACTCGAAGCAATCGGCTTGCTACGCACATATTGCAGGACTGTTGGCGATGATCGCTCCTTCGTGTACGAACTGCTTGCACCAATGGATGCAAAATCCTTTTTCGATGATCCGCTCTTATCTACATTCCTTTTTAGTAAAATTGGAGAGCAAGCGTACCGCGGATTAAGGAATCGTTTTTTGGATGAAAATTTAGTTGAGGGTACTTATAAAGAAGTATCACGTACTTTTTTAGATGTTTACAAACCGATTCGTTCTGGGGCATCTGAACAAGTGGATGAAACAGGTGATATAAAAGGACGAAATGAATCGAAAGGTATTCAGATTGCTCATTCTGATTTCGATTTTAACTTATTACGTTCTGGCCTTTCTGAACAAATGGTTCCAAAATCATCCCTTGCTTCGGTTTCCAAGGAATTGATCGAGAAATTGGCTTTTCTTTACTCCCTTACACCGATTGATATGCAAAAAGTTATCATGATGGCTTTAGACGAAAATTTAAGGTTACCTGAAAACAGAGTACGAAAAGCCGCTGTCGATTATTACAAGACGAACATTTCGCAAAACGTCCCAACGATTGAAAAAGTCTTTACGAAAGAACGAGCTATACCAATTGAGGAGCCGAAATCGCGTGAAGATAAATTCATCTTCTATATGGAAAATACTGCGCCTCGGGAGATGCTGAAAGACTACACTGGAAATGAACCGCTTCCTGTAGACGTTGAACTTGCTGAAAGACTAGTGACTGTTCACGGATTTCCGATTGGCGTCGTAAATGTATTACTTCACTATATAATTATTCGCAACGACGGTAAAATTACAAAAAACTATGCGGAAAGAATCGCTTCGCATTGGGCGAATAAAAAAATTGCGACAGCAAAAGAAGCGATGGAAATATCGCGGAAAGAACATGACCAGTACATTAAATGGCAAAATGAAGGAAGTAAGAAATCCACTTCCAAAAGGAAACCGACAAGGGTAGAGAAGGTACCAGAATGGTTTTATCAAAATGATGAGGAAAAAGTGCAGCAACCGGTATCCGATGTAGATCCGTCTATTGACGAAAAACGCCGTCAACTGCTTGAAAAACTCGATGCTATGAGAAGTGGGGTGAAATGAGTTGGAGCGAATTGGAAATACATTGAAGCGAGTTTTTAACGCCTCAGAACTAACCGCAAGGTACGAGCAATTGAAGAATGAAGTAATGGAGTCTCCGGGCGTCCAACAGTTCATCACCGATCATTCAGATCAAGTCGATAAATCGGTCGTCGACAAAAGTTTGGGGAAATTATATGAATATACAACGGCTTCCCACCATTGTGAGAAATGCCCGAATATCGAAGGGTGCGTCAATGTGATGAAAGGATTTGAGCCGAAACTTGTGCTCAGCCAAGGATTCATTGATCTCGACTATGTAAAATGTCCGAATAAACTTGTCGATGATGAACGCCGAAATGTGTCTAATATGATTGAAAGCATGTACATGCCGAAAGACGTCATGGAAGCACGTCTACATGACGTGGATCTCGAGCATGATAATAGCAGAATCATTGTCGTTGAGGCTGCAGCTCAATTTTTAAGTGAAATTAGCGAAACAGGAGAGTTACCCGAAAGAGGCCTTTACATTTACGGACCATTCGGAACAGGAAAGTCCTTTATTTTAGGTGCGCTCGCAAATGAGCTTGCCAATCTTCGCATCCGGACGGTTGTCGTTTATATTCCAGAATTCCTAAGAGAAATGAAGCAATCAATCCAGGATCAGACATTGAATGAAAAAATCGATTTCGTAAAAAGAGCGAAAGTGCTCATGTTAGACGATTTTGGTGCGGAATCTATGTCCGCTTGGGCACGTGATGAAGTAATCGGAACCATATTGCAATACCGCATGGCGGAGAAGCTTCCTACGTTCATCACGTCGAATTTCAATTTCGATGAACTGCAGCACCATTTGACGTATACACAACGTGGCGAGAAGGAAGAAGTCAAAGCCGCGCGGATTATGGAACGCATCAAAACGGTTGCGAAACCTGTCCAGTTGAAGGGGAAAAATCGAAGAAACATGTAGGTTGAATTATCCACTTGCAAATTTCTTAAACATTCCTTATACTAATGGATATTATATTCGAAAATGTGTTGAAGAGGACATGAGTCGGTTAATCCACTACCAGAGAACAGGGTCGCTTGGCTGGAAGCCCTGAAGTGAAGATGATCGATTTACCACCTCGGAGCAGCATCGGCGAACCCTTTTAGTAACCGATGACGGACCCGGCCCGTTAGCCGTTTCGAGCTTCATCTTTCCAGTTTTCTTTTTGTATGACTGGATAGAAGGAAGAAGGGTGGAACCACGAGCAACAGCCTCGTCCCTTTATTGGGATGGGGCTTTTTTGTGTTTTTTTATTGATTAAAAGGAGATCCGTTGATTGAAGCGGAAAGCGGCGACTCCTGCGAACGCCGTAACGAAGAACGGCGTTTGCGAGCAAAAGCGCAGCGTTGCGAGCAGGAATGACAAGACGGCTGCCTTAATTTCTGCAAAAAGCGCAGAAATACGGCAAATCGAACTCTTCGTGGTTCGATTGGCTGAAGCCGTGCCCGCGGAAAGCGTCCGCCTGGAGCGGAAATCAACATTTTATAAAATAATGAGGAGTGTTTGCAATGGCAGAAAATATTCATTTTAAATTTCCAGATGGTGCGATAAAGGAGTTCCCAACAGGTACAACAACAGAAGAAGTAGCAGGCTCCATCAGTCCAGGCCTTCGTAAAAGCGCATTGGCAGGTAAAATTGGCGACAAATTAGTAGACCTGAAAACACCAATTCACGAAGATGGAGATATTGCAATCATTACACCGCAATCTCCTGAAGCCCTTGAAATTCTACGTCACAGTACAGCTCATTTACTGGCACAAGCCGTAAAACGCAAATTCCCGGACGCGAAATTAGGAATTGGCCCAGTAATCGACAGCGGTTTCTATTATGACATTGATTCTCCAACACCGATTACAGCTGAGGATCTGCCTGAACTTGAAAAAGAAATGAAACGAATCATTGGTGAAAACCAAGCTGTAACACGTGTGGAAGTATCGCGCGAAGAAGCAGAAAAACGTTTCAAAGAAATTGATGACCCATATAAAATTGAACTGTTGGAAGCAATTCCAGAAGGGGAACAAGTATCCATTTATGAGCAAGGAGAATTCTTCGACCTTTGCCGTGGTATACACGTACCGTCTACAGGCAAACTAAAGGAATTCAAACTGCTAAGCATCGCAGGTGCTTATTGGCGCGGGGATTCCAAAAATAAAATGCTTCAAAGGATTTACGGAACAGCTTTCTTCAAAAAAGAAGAACTTCAAGAACATCTTCGCATGTTAGAAGAAGCCAAAGAACGTGACCACCGTAAGATCGGGAAAGAATTGAATTTATTCACGAACTCCCAAAAAGTAGGTCAAGGTCTTCCACTTTGGCTACCAAAAGGTGCAACAATCCGCCGCATCATCGAAAGATATATCGTAGACAAAGAAGTGAAACTTGGTTATGACCATGTTTACACACCGGTTTTGGGAAGCGTAGAACTATACAAAACTTCAGGACACTGGGGACACTACCAAGATGGCATGTTCCCTGTAATGAGCATGGACAATGAAGACCTTGTTCTTCGTCCAATGAACTGCCCGCACCATATGATGATCTACAAAAACGGCATCCACTCGTACAGAAACTTGCCAATACGTATCGCTGAGTTAGGAACGATGCACCGTTATGAAATGTCAGGGGCACTTTCTGGACTTCAACGTGTTCGTGGAATGACACTAAACGATGCACATATTTTCGTCCGTCCTGATCAAATCAAAGAAGAGTTCAAACGTGTTGTTCAACTCATCATCGACGTGTACAAAGACTTCGGTATTGAGGATTATTCCTTCCGTCTTTCATACCGTGATCCGGAAGATACTGAGAAGTACTTCGACGACGACGAGATGTGGGAACGTGCACAAAGCATGTTAAAAGAAACAATGGATGAATCTGGACTTCCATACGTAGAAGCAGACGGTGAAGCTGCATTCTATGGTCCGAAACTCGATGTACAAGTGAAAACAGCAATCGGAATGGAAGAGACATTATCGACAGTCCAACTCGACTTCCTTCTACCTGAACGTTTCGACCTCACTTACGTCGGAGAAGACGGCAAACAGCATCGCCCAGTCGTCATTCACAGAGGCGTTGTATCAACAATGGAACGTTTCGTAGCATTCCTGATCGAAGAATACAAAGGCGCATTCCCGACTTGGCTTGCACCAGTTCAAGTTGAAGTTATTCCAGTTTCGCCTGAAGCTCACTTCGACTATGCAAATGAAGTTCGCGAAAAGTTAGTCGCAGCTGGATTCCGTATCGACCTTGACAGCCGTGACGAAAAAATCGGATATAAAATCCGCGAAGCACAAGTGCAAAAAATCCCGTACATGCTTGTACTTGGAGATAAAGAAGTAGAATCCGGCGAAGTAAACGTACGAAAATACGGAGAACAAAAATCCGAAAGCATGCCATTCAATGACTTCTTGAAACTAATACAAGCAGACGTATCCCACGAAAACTAATACTAGTGGACGCGGGAATAAATAAGTAAATCAACACTCCATATCGCGCCAAGTGCCTTTAAACAAATAAAAAACCCTTCAAAATATGCGTTTATGCGTATTTGCAGGCATTTATAAGCGTTTGAACCGCTTTATGCGTATCTGGCCAAACTTATGCGTGTTTATGGTGATTTATAAGCTTTTCAATCGTTTTATGCGTCTTTAAAGAAATTATTAACTGCGACACTTAATACTAATACTCTCCGTTGATTGAAGCGAAAGGCGGCGACTCCTGTGGGGTTAAGCGCGAATGGTGAGACCCCGCAGGAGCGAAGCGACGAGGAGGCTCACCCGCGCCCCACGGAAAGCGTCCGCCTGCAGCGTAAATCAACTGTGAAATTTTTATGTTGACAATGAATAAATCAGGTGGTAGACTTAATAAGGTTAATGAATACAGTTTGTGGTATAAGAAGGAGCTGCCCGCTTCTCACCTGATCGACGCATAACGTTGTTGACAGGTTAGCACATGAGTGAACGTGCCGTGCATTTAATGCATGTACACATAAGCGGGTAGACAAAAGTTACTTTTGTCTACTTTTTTTATTGTCCGGCTCTTATTAACGAATGAACTATGGGACCGTCGGAATGCCTGACGGTATACCCAAACCGTGTATTCGCGAGACAACATTCGGAGGTGGATTACTATTAGCAAAGACATGTACGTAAATGAGGGCATCCGTGCCCGCGAGCTTCGCCTGATTGACCACAACGGCGACCAGCTTGGAATCAAATCCCGCATCGAGGCACTTGAAATTGCAGCCCGCGCGAATTTGGATCTTGTCCTTGTCGCTCCAACAGCAAAGCCACCAGTAGCCCGTGTCATGGACTATGGTAAATTCAAGTTTGAGCAACAGAAGAAAGAACGCGAAGTAAGAAAGAATCAGAAAATCATCAACCTCAAAGAAGTCCGCTTAAGCCCGACGATCGACGAGCATGATTTCCAAACAAAACTTCGCAACGCTATTAAATTCCTGCAAGCAGGCGACAAAGTAAAAGCGTCTATCCGTTTCCGTGGTCGTGCAATTACGCACAAGGAAATTGGACAACGTGTGTTGGACCGCTTCGCAGAACTATGCAAAGAAGTCTCAACGGTTGAAGTGAAACCGAAAATGGAAGGCCGGAGCATGTTCCTAATACTTGCCCCGACTGCCGAAAAAAAGTAACACGAACGATTTAGGAGGAACAGATCATGCCAAAAATGAAAACTCACCGCGGATCCGCGAAACGTTTCAAAAAAACTGCCACTGGTAAAGTGAAACGCGGCCGTGCTTATACAAGTCACCTTTTTGCTAACAAGTCAACAAAAGCGAAACGCCACTTGCGTAAAGCTTCACTTGTTTCTTCAGGCGACTACAAACGTATCCGTGAAATGATCACATACATGAAATAATCTTTAAACAATTAAAACATTCTTTAGGAATAGCAGGAGGTAATGAACTATGCCACGCGTAAAAGGTGGAACAGTGTCGCGCAAGCGCCGTAATCGAGTATTGAAATTAGCTAAAGGCTATTTTGGATCAAAACATAGACTTTACAAAGTAGCAAACCAACAGGTCATGAAATCATTCAACTATGCATACCGTGACCGCCGTAATAAAAAACGTGATTTCCGTAAACTTTGGATCACACGTATCAACGCGGCTGCACGTATGAATGGTCTTTCATACAGCACAATGATGCACGGTCTTAAATTGGCTGGCATCGAAGTGAACCGTAAAATGCTTGCTGACCTTGCAGTAACAGATGCGCAAGCATTTGCACAACTTGCAGAAACAGCAAAAAAATCAGTTGCAAAATAATTGATTTAACCTCAAAACCTCGCGCCGAATTATCGGATGCGAGGTTTTTTAGCGTCTTAATAATAAAAATAAAAGTAATAATAGTTCTTCTTCCTTTGTCTATTCAATAAAGTGTAGAATAGGGGTAGGGGAGTTGAGAATGATGCAGGCAGTGATAATTAGTTGGATTATATTCCTATCCGTATGGACATTTGCAGCAATGGGCTATGATAAAAGACAGGCAAAAAGAAAAGGAAGAAGAATTCCGGAGAAAAACCTTTGGCTGCTGGCAATCTTTGGAGGAGGCATTGGTGCGTATATCGGAATGATGGTTTTCAATCATAAAACGAGACATACAAATTTTCGCATCGGATTTTTAGTATTAGCGATTATCTACATAAGCATCATCGTTTATAGCCTGGGCATCGATCTATTTGGAATGGATAATCGAAACTTATAACATTAAAAAAGCCCGTCACTACTCAACGGGCCTTCATTAACTTTTCAATTGGATTTTTCCAGCTGATATCTGCTTTCGGATAATTCGAATTGATTTCAGAGGACAAAAAATGGAAGTCATCTTTAGAAAATCCTTGTAACTTTGTTTCATCCTTTACCCAGACAAAGATTGAAACGACTTCAAAGGAATCTTCTGTAGTCCCTAAATACTTTTCACCTTCAAAGAGGGCACCCTTATATGTGATAAAGAAGTTCTTCCTTACATTTTTAACATCATCATAAAAATAATATTGCTCTTGTTCATACGCCTCGTCCAGTTTCCGCTTGGGGTCGATTAAATAACGAATGCCCCGGTAGAATAGATAGACAATGAATGCAATGATGACAAAACGGATTATCAAGGCCATAACAGTATCCCCTCACAAATAGATATAGTCTCATACCTATACGGATGAGAATCAGATTGGTTTCAAGATATTTTTATTTTGGAGGATTTAAATGAACTTTTCAACCTTATTCACGATGCAGCGAGAATTAGATCGTTTCATACAAACAAATCAGAACATTAAACAGGATGTATTTAGGGAAAAAGGGCTTGCGCTTGTTGTAGAGCTTGCGGAGTTAGCAAATGAAACAAGATGTTTTAAATTCTGGAGCACAAAAGGTCCATCCGAGCGAGCGGTAATCTTAGAGGAATATGTGGATTCCATCCATTTTATTTTATCACTTGGCATAGAAAAGGGTTTTGATTCTCTGGAAGAATGGCCAGAGGGTGAAGTGAATGGCGAACTAACGGAAGTTTTTATCCGTACGATAACATCAATTCAGACATTCATCAATGAGCCTACAATTGGTAACTATGAAAATGTATGGATTCATTATGGTTCAATAGCTTCAAAGATCGGTTTTTCTTATGCTGAAATAATTAATGCTTATATAGAGAAGAATGAAGAAAATTATAAACGGCAGCGAACAGGCTATTAATTATTTAATAGAAAAATAATTAATATTGACATGGCGACCTGTGGAAAATATTATAGAGATAAGTAAATAGGAGGAGGCATTACCGTGAATGATTGGAGTAAAGAAGACTTTGGAGTAAGACTAAAGGCCCTTAGGGAGCAAAGAGGCTTATCAATGATGGCCTTTGGCGCGGCAATTGGTACATCAGCAAGTAGGATTAAAGATTGGGAGAAAGGTAAGAATGCCCCCTCAGCTGCCTGGATTGCAAAAATCTCAGACAGGTTTAATATTTCAACTGATGAACTGATTTTAGGGGACCCAAATACATCCCGTGCATTTACTACAAATAGTACTTCAAATGTGGATATGCTCTATGAACGATTACGTGAAAATCTAAGCATTGGAAATGTTGAAGATGAGCAAGATGGAAACTTAACAGAATTATATAGTTCAGTCGATGCGATGAATAAGGATCGGTATCGAAGCGGTAGAGGTAGACGGCTGGCAGAGCGTGAACTACTTACAATCTTGACAGAATTACCTAAAAAAGATGTTTTAGAATTATTGGAGCTTGCCAAGATTAAGAAGCGTTGGATTTAAAGATTAGTGATACGAGGGAAATTAAAAGCAATACTTATTATTTTCATACTTACATTGTTAGTTGGCCTATATCTATATAAAGAAAATTCCTCGATAGGAGTCACCTTCCTCGAAATAGAGTCATTGAGGATACCAACGTCCTTCGATAATTATCGAATCGTTCAATTGTCGGATATTCACGACTCGGAATTCGGTGAAGACAACTCGAAGCTTGTGAATAAAGTGAAACAACTATCTCCAAACGCAATATTTATCACTGGAGATTTTATCGATGGAAATCGATATGATCTGGAACAAAGCCTAAAAATCATTAGACAGTTACAAGCTGTTGCACCTTTCTTTTATGTGACAGGTAATCACGAAATTTCCACGAATGATGTCGAGTTTATCAAAGGAAAGTTAGACGAGTTAGGTGTACATGTATTGACCAATGAATCCATAATAATTGGTGACGAAGTAAAAATTGCCATTGGAGGCATAGATGATCCGTTATCCAGTTCGTTAGCTGAGGAGCAGTATGTGGAAGAGGCATTGGAGAAAGCTTTTGAAGATGTCCCGGAAGATATGTTTAAAATGCTACTATCACACCGTCCTTATGAATTAGATAGCTATGTGACTAAAAGAATTGATCTTGTTTTCAGTGGCCATGCACATGGAGGGCAGATTAGAATTCCGGGGATTGGTGCTCTTATTGCCCCCGGACAAGGATGGTTCCCTGAATATACTTCAGGTATTCATGAAAAAAGCGGAACCCATTTGGTAATTAGCCGTGGCCTTGGAAATAGTATTATTCCAATACGGGTATTCAATCAACCTGAAATAGTGGTTGTTACATTAAAGTCGCTTTCAACTGAATAAGCATAATCATAGTCATAAGCGCAAAGAATAGTCTTTGCGTTTTTTGTTATTAGTATGAAAATAATTCGGTAATGTTGTATGATAGAATTGCAGACAATTTAATGAATAATATATATTTGAATTGTCATGATTAAGTTAATAGAATAAGGGTCAAAGTTAAGAATTTAATCTATACTGAGAGTAAAAGGGAAGGGTTGGGGTCATTTTGACGGAAAAAGCAAAACCATTGACAGATTTAGCAATTGCAAACGCAGCAGTCATGAAGCCTATTCTAGAAATCGCAGAAAATGCGGGTATTCCTGAAGAGGCAGTGGAACAATATGGCCGCTACAAAGCGAAAATCGATGTAAACAAATTGCCTGTTACCCAATCGTTTGGGAAGGTGGTTTTAGTGACGGCAACAAGTCCGACACCGGCGGGTGAAGGGAAGTCCACTGTAACTGTCGGCTTGGCTGATGCATTGTCAAGATTAGGTGAGAAGTCGATGATTGCTTTGCGTGAGCCATCACTTGGACCAGTCATGGGCATGAAAGGCGGCGCAGCAGGGGGTGGGTATGCACAAGTATTGCCAATGGAGGAAATCAACCTTCATTTCAACGGCGATATTCATGCAATTACAACGGCAAATAATGCACTTAGTGCACTTATAGATAATCATATTCATCAGGGGAATACACTCGGGATTGACCCAAGAAGGATCACTTGGAAACGTGCACTTGATATGAACGATCGTGCATTGAGGCATATTACAATTGGTCTTGGCGGTCCTACACAGGGAGTTCCGAGGGAAGACGGATTTGATATTACGGTAGCTTCAGAAATCATGGCTGTATTCTGTTTGGCAACAAGCCTGCCAGATTTGAAAGAACGTCTATCACAAATGGTGATCGGATATACCTATCAGAAAGAGGCAGTAACGGTTAGGGACCTCGGTGTTGAAGGAGCTCTTACATTATTGTTGAAGGAGGCCTTCAAACCGAATCTCGTACAAACAATTGAAGGAACTCCTGCTTTAATCCATGGAGGTCCATTCGCAAATATCGCACATGGTTGTAACTCGTTGATGGCTACAAACACTGCAAGGCAACTCGCAGATATCGTTGTGACGGAAGCTGGCTTCGGATCGGATTTAGGTGCCGAGAAGTTCATGGATATTAAAGCCCGTAAAGGTGGATTTGCACCAGATGCAGTCGTAGTTGTAACGACAATCCGTGCATTGAAAATGCATGGCGGGGTAGCTAAATCGGATCTTGGTGCAGAAAATGTCCAAGCAGTAATGGATGGAATCGTCAACTTGGAAAAACATTTGGAAACAGTTAGGGCTTTCGGGGTTCAACCAGTTGTTGCATTGAATCGCTTTATCACTGATTCTTCAGCGGAACTTGATTATGTTCTAAAATGGTGTAAGGATAAGGGCGTACGTGCGGCATTGACAGATGTATGGGGACTTGGAGGCGAAGGTGGGTTAGACCTCGCTAAACAAGTTTTAGAGCTTATCGATGAACCAAATGACTTTGCGCCACTTTATAATGTCGAACAGTCCGTAGTTGAAAAAATTACGACTATCGTTCAAAAAGTGTATGGTGGTAAAGGAATTGTCTTGACGGATAAAGCGCGAAAAGACCTTATACAGATAGAACAAAATGGGTGGGATATCCTTCCCGTCTGCATGGCAAAGACGCAATACTCATTTTCAGATGACCCTAAAAAGCTTGGAAGACCTGAAGATTTCACGATTACAATTCGTGAAATCATCCCAAAACTTGGAGCTGGATTCCTTGTTTGCCTAACGGGGGATATTATGACTATGCCTGGCTTGCCGAAAACTCCGGCGGCACTTAACATGGATATAGATGAAAAAGGAAATGCAGTAGGATTAATGTAATAGGGATACCAACTTAATAAACAAGGAGAACCGCTTTTTTTTAAAAAAAGGCGGTTCTTTTCTATTCGTCATATAAGCGGAATTTCCTGGATGGTAGGATTGGAATGGTATATAATGATACAAAAGGCATAATTCAATTGTCATGGAAAGGAAACTCTAAGTTGTTAAATAACTTCAGATTAAAACTTACGATTATCCTGATCGTTTTTTCACTTATTATTTCTATCATTATCGCAGTGTTTGATTATACGAAATTACGTAAAACGATAATGACTGCCCAGGAAACACAAATTTCTATGGCAGAAGATAAAATCATTGGTAATTTATCAACGATTGACAAGATCTACGAACTATTTGACGAACAAACCTCTGAAGTGATGCAAGCCAACACGATGGAATTACTTGAACGATATGAGGATAATCCCGATTTTAGAAATTGGGATTTCGAAATGTTGAAAGAAGAATTTGAGATGGATGTATTCATTCTCGATCATACAAATACGATTATACATAGCAGTTTTGTCGAAGATGTTGGCACGAACTTCGAAGAGTGTTGCCCTAGGTTTTCAAATCTATTGGATGAGCGTCGGCAATGTACACTGTTTACCACTGACGGCATGGACATTCAGTCAAGAACCGGCGAGGTTAAAAAGTTCAGTTATATGCCAACGCCAGACAATAAATACCTTATCGAGTTAGGCTTCCTGTTAGAGGACCAAGACATTTTTAATCAGTTTAATTTTCTCGATACAATCGACGAACTTGTGAAAGAGAATGATACCATCAATTCGATAACAGTATACAACTCAGGTGGAACCCCAATTGGTGTTAAAACGGAAAACTTTGAACAAAGGTTTATTCAATCGCCACATAAGGAAGTGTTTGAAAAAGTACGGGGAAGCGCCAAACCTGACGAACTTGTTTTGCACGAAGATGGCGGTCGGGTGACGTATAGATACATCCCTTATTCGGCAGATGAGAAAAAGGGATTTTCAACTGAGCGTGTTGTCGAAATTGCCTATAATAATCAAGAAATGGCAGGACTGCTTAAAGAATATAAGAATCAATTTATTCTACAGTTGTTAGTTATCCTATTCGGTTCTGTCGGCTTGTCATTCTTTATCGCACGACTTGTATCTCAACCAATCCATATGGCCTTCCATGATAGTTTGACGGGCCTGAATAATCGTCATGCGTTTGAAGATGAAATTAGTAGGCGGCTTGAACAGAAGGATAGAAGTTTTGGTCTGATGATGATTGACTTGGATAATTTCAAATGTGTAAATGATGAATTGGGGCATGGGGAAGGCGATCGGATATTGAAAATTGCCGCCGCGACAATCGATGAAGTAATCGGAGCAGATAATTTTGCGGCGAGAGTCGGAGGAGATGAATTTGTGGTGTTGGTTGATATGAAAAACAGTCCCAACGTGGAAGCCATTGCAAATCATCTACTTCAAACAATGAATGAACGCATGGATGCTCAACTATCGGATGAAAAAATCCGAACTTCCATTAGTATTGGTGTAGTAGTTGCAACTGAAACCGATACATTTGAGTCATTGTACAAAAAGGCGGATATGGCATTATACGAATCAAAAGATAGAGGTAAAAATCAATTCAATTTTTATGAATCTGCTTTTAGTTAAAACGTAAAGGGCTGCCAGAAAAATGGCAGCCCTTTAGTATTATAATGCTTTATCATCAACTTGGTTGAGCCAGTCTTCGATGGAACCGACTACCGATTCGACACAGCCGTCTTCAAATGGTGAAATGAGGTTTGCTTCTGCAACAAGCTCAGTGAATTTTTTTGAACCGCCTAACTTGCAGAGGTGCAAGTAATCATTCCATGCTTCCTCGCGATTTTCGAATGAACGCTTCCAGAATTGGAAAGCACATATTTGAGCCAATGTATAATCAATATAATAGAATGGCGATTCATAAATATGTGATTGACGTTGCCAAATTGAACCTGCTTCAAGATATGGATTGCCGTCGTAATCTCGCATTGGCAAGTACGTTTTCTCGATTTTTTTCCATGCAGCCTTACGTTCAGCAGGCGTCATTTCTGGGTTTTCATAAACGATGTGCTGGAATTCATCAACTGCAACTCCGTACGGTAAAAATAACAGTCCACTGCTTAAGTGTGCGAACTTGTATTTTTCCGTTTCATCTTCAAAGAACAGCTCCATCCATGGCCATGTGAAGAACTCCATACTCATGGAATGGATTTCTGCGCCTTCGTGAGTTGGCCAAACATATTCCGGAATCCCGATATTACGGCTGGAATATACTTGGAAAGCGTGACCGGCTTCGTGCGTTAGAACATCGATGTCACCGGATGTTCCATTGAAGTTCGAAAAGATGAATGGAGAATCATAATCATCGATGAATGTGCAATAACCGCCTGTCTCTTTTCCTTTCTTTGCTTCAAGGTCAAGAAGATGCTTGTCCGTCATATAGGTGAAGAATTCATTGGTTTCAGTAGAAAGCTCAGCATACATCTTTTTGCCGTTTTCTATGATCCACTCAGGCGTGCCCTTCGGTGTTGCATTTCCGCTTAGGAAGTTAAGGGATTGGTCGTAGAACTTTAATTCATCTACGCCGATACGGTCCGCTTGGCGCTTATACAACTTTGTTGCAAGTGGCACAATATGGTCTCGGACTTGGTCACGGAAATTCTTTACCATTTCGGCATTATAACCAATTCTGTTCATACGTGCATAACCTAACTCAACAAAGTTATCAAATCCAAGCTTCGTTGCAATTTCATGTCTGACTTTGACGAGATCGTCATAAATACGGTCGAACGCTTCACCGTTTTCAGCGTAGAACGAGTAGGACGCTGTCATTGCTGCTTTCCTTACATCCCGATCTGTGGATTCCGCATAAGGTCCGATTTGTGCAAGGGTTAATGTTTTCCCATCGAATTCTATTTGAGCAGATGCAACAAGTTTCGCATACTCAGTAGTCAGCTTATTTTCCTTTTGAAGTAATGGGAGGACCTCAGGTGAGAAAGATTTGATTGCATTGTCTGCCAGTGCAAATAATTGCGATCCCCATTTATCTTCAAGTTGCTTACGGAAAGGAGTGGCGACCAACTCTTTGTAGAAGGATGTTCCAAGCTCCTGGAATTTTGGTCCGATTTCATCAAAGAATTCACGTTCTTTTTGATAGAACTCGTCATTCGTGTTGATGGACGAGCGGATATAGGCCAGGTTTGCATGTGTGGAATAATTACTTCCGATGGCATTTAGCTTTGCGATAACTTCGTTCTGTTCTTCAAACGAACTTGCGGAACGGAAATGTTCAAGCAATCCATTAAATTCACTTTTGATGCTTTCCATGTCCGGTCTTGTGTACTGGTACTCTTCAAATTTCAGCATACTCCTACCCCCGTTTAATTAATGTGAAAATTTTTCACTATCTTCATTGTTCAACAATCAATCAGAAAATGCAAAAGAAATATTGGTAAAGTAGGATTTAATTAATGAATGGGAGATCGGAGAGGGAGGTATGCATCGTTCTATGGGAGGTCATGGCGGTTCTACGGGAAGTCATGGCGGTTCTACGGGAAGTCGTGGCGGTTCTATGGGAAGTCGTGGCGGTTCTATGGGAAGTCGTGGCGGTTCTATGGGAAGTCGTGGCGGTTCAACGGGAAGTTGCTGTGGTTCAATGGGAAGTCGCGCGTGCTCTAATGGGAAGTTTCGCGTGTTCAATGGGAAGTCGTGGCGGTTCAATGGGAAGTCGTGGCGGTTCAATGGGAAGTTGCTGTGGTTCAATGGGAAGTCGCGCGTGCTCTAATGGGAAGTTTCGCGTGTTCAATGGGAAGTCGTGGCGGTTCTATGGGAAGTCGTGTTGGTTCAATGGGAAGTCGTGGTGGTTCTATGGGAAGTCGCGGCATTTCTACGGGATGTCACTTGAAAAGACATTAGTTGTGCTCCGCATTCCAGTTTGATGTAAAATAAGGGGAATAAATAATGTAAGGGTGAGCGAAATGGAAGTTATTGAATACAGCATGAATGAACTAATCGATCCGACAGGGATACTTTCAGGAAGACGTTTTGAATTCCGTATTTATGTTAAGTTCGATGAGGAAGATGAGCTTTACACAGAGCAAGGGACAGGTATCAGAGTTATCTATGCAATGGAAGGTGAGGAAGGGAAAGTTGTATCCTACAATCTGTTTGAACGGGCAAACGATAAGGTACTCGACTTTGCACTTGAGGAAGACGAAGAAGCCGAAATTGCAGCTTTCTGTGTAGAACATTTAACGGAAGATTAAATAGTGGAGGAGGAGTTCAAATCTTGGCTCATCCTCCATTTTAGATAAAACAAATAGTAACTCCTAAATCAATAAAATAGTAGTATATTATATAATGATTTGAACTAATAATTAATATATTTTAGTGACAAATTATAATAAATGACCCTTGTTACTTAATCAAATTGCGTGTTTTTATTTGAAAAATAGTAGATAATGTGTAGAGTAGATAGGTGAGGATACACCAAAACAGTTTTCGCATGCATCCTAAGTCAAAGAAAATTGGAGTGTTTATAGATGAACAATGAAATTGTCGATATTACAATTATAGGCGGAGGACCTACGGGGCTTTTTGCTTCTTTTTATGCAGGCATGAGGGAAATGTCCGTTAAAATTATCGATAGTCTTCCTCAACTTGGTGGGCAGCTTATCGAACTTTATCCAGACAAATATATTTATGATGTAGGTGGTTTTCCAAAAATCCTTGCAAAGGACTTAGTTGCAAATCTTGTAACGCAAGCACATTATTCTAAACCTGAAATCCTTCTTGGGGAAACTGCAATTTCCGCAGAGCGTGATGGGGATCATTTCATCCTCAAAACTGATAAAGGAACTCATTTAACACGTACAATTCTATTAACTGCAGGGATTGGTGCTTTCCAACCACGTAAAATTGGTTTGGCAGAAGAAAGTGACTTTGAAGGAAGCACTTTGCATTACGGCATCAAAGACCTTTCATTATTTAAAGATAAAGAAGTACTTATTTGCGGTGGAGGAGACTCAGCGGTAGATTGGGCGTTAATGCTTGAAGATATCGCTTCAAACGTGTCCCTTGTCCATAGACGCGAACGGTTTACTGCTCATGAAACGAGTGTCAACCAACTGATGTCTTCAAAAGTGAATGTGCTTACTTCGCGCGCTGTTAAATCGATTGTTGGCGAAGACGGTATTGTAAAGGAAGTCGTTCTTGCACAAAAGGATGGTCAAGAAGCGACTGTGGCGGTCGATCATGTAATCGTCAATTACGGTAACATTTCATCCCTTGGTGCGATAAAAGAATGGGGACTTGACATGGATCGTAACTCGATTATTGTCAACTCAAGAATGGAAACGAATATTGAAGGGATCTATGCTGCGGGTGACGTTACAAGCTATGATGGCAAGGTGAAACTAATTGCTGTTGGATTAGGGGAAGCACCTACTGCCATAAACCATGCCAAAGCATTCATCGACCCGAAAGCAAGACTTCAACCATTGCATAGTACTAGTGTATTTAACTAAAAAAACCGGCAAATGCCGGTTTTTTGTTTGGGTTATAATAAAAATGAGATTACAAATATAATTAGAAGTGGTCCAATCATAACCAAATATCCTATCGGATTGCCAAAGTTAATCGTCCAACCGACCCCGAACCTTTTTTCAACAAAGATGGAAGGGTCGTTTTTATTTACATAAAATACACCGGCCTTCCAGTATTGGTCATCATCTAAATCTGTAATGCCCGGTGTCTCCTCATCGATAACTTCGGTTTTAATACGAGAACCTCCCTGACCGACTTTGAATGCGTAAAATGCTGTTGCAAGTAAGATGATAAGGAAGAAACCAAGTGGCAATACCATCATCATCATTGAGCCTGCAAATTCACCATGGATTGTTGTCAGTTGAAGGAAGCCGAAAAGGATTGTTAATAATACAGTCGTTAAAAACATAAACCAACTTGTATACTTCCTAAAGGATAATTGTTGGATGCGGGACGAATTTCTTCTTGCAGCATTTAACTTCACCCCGGATTTCTTCGTGAACGTATTGATGGCTACCATCATCCCCTGCACGACAAGTAAGATTAGTAAAAGTGCAATGACGGAGAATGGACTTTTTTCACTGAAAGCATCGGGTTGCCCATTAGGTCCCCAGTGTGTGGGAATCATGTCTGGCATTGCTGAATATTGGCTAACTGTATAAACGATCAAACCTATCGTAATCGCCATAGGCAATGCGAAAATGAATGAAGGAAGCATTTCATCATTGGACCGGCTGGCTAAATCAGCAACCCTAACCTTTTTAAGATTTTCTCCCCATTTCATCTCTCGTTTTCTTTTAGTCGTTTGTATATGGAAATACAAATATAGAATCATGCTTGTAATAAGAATACTGAACTGGATAATCAGTCCGATAATGACGAACGTTTCTTCTCGTAATTGGCTGCCAAAACCCCAAAATGCTAATAGAAGTATACCAAGCAAACCAACTAATAGTGTAATTGTCGAATAGATTTTTTTATAGCTGGACAGTTTCTCATCTTCAACATACAATTCTGGAATCGTCACACCGAAAACAATAGTTTTTTTAAGCAATCGTGGAATTGCGGCTTGAATCAGTGTTAAGAAAATAATGATTGCAAGAAATATGGATACTATCATTCTTCTTCCCTCCGAATATCTGAAATGATTGATGTTGCCATTGATAAAATTTGTTTCTCATCCATTCCGTAGACAATCGATTCTGCAATTAGGGGCTTCATGAATTGTTTAATAAGTTCGACTTGGGACACGCTTGGTCCAGTGTTTGAAATTGAATTAATGACTGCTCCCGACTTAGGAATGATTTGAATGATGTTTTTCCGTTCAAGTTCATGATATGCCTTATTCACTGTATGCATGTTAACGCCGAGGTCTGCCGCCAGGGAACGGACCGATGGCAAAGCTTCGGAAGGTTGTAATGTTCCAGTTGCTATCAACTCGATTAATTGATTAGCCAATTGAGTATATATCGGGATTTCCGATGTCGGTTCAATTTGAATGAACAATTTCATCCCTCCAATCTGTTCTAACTTCATTATAACAGAGGTTTTCCGGAAAAGATAGAAAAACCCTTGAACGAATTGTTCAAGGGTAGGGACTCATAAATCTGATACAGTAACGAATTGATAGCCTTCATCCTCTAAGAAAGTGAGTATAGCGTCAAGGCCGTCCGCTGTCGATTGGTGGATGTCATGCATAAGAATGATGCTGCCGTCTTTTGTGTTTTGTTTAACATTCTGAATCAGTTTTTGTGAATTGCGATGTTCCCAGTCGCGTGTGTCAACATCCCATAAAATGATGGGGAGATCGGATTGCTTACGAACCTTTTCATTCACAGCACCGTATGGAGGTCTGTATGCTTTGACTTTTGCTCCAGTCACCTCTTCAATAATCGCAGATGTATCGTTAATTTCTTTTGCAATACGTTCAGGAGTCAATTTTGTTAAATCAGCATGATTCCAAGTATGGCCTGCCAACTCATGGCCTGCGTCGAAGATTTCCTTCGTAAGCTCTGGGTAATATTCCACTCGACTGCCTAACATGAAAAATGTTGCTTTTGCATTGTGCTTTTCGAGTATATTTAGGATCTGTATAGTTACCTTCGGATCAGGACCGTCATCAAACGTTAAAGCTACTTTTTTACCATTAGTGATAGTTTCCGTTGATTCTTCAGAATCTCCATCTTCAATCGGGTCATCAGATTCAGTATCGTCAGTTGAATCTTCCTTTTTTTCATCAATAATGGGCGTTTCAGTTTTCGGAATTTCAATATCTTCAACTTGCGGTTTAAAAGCATCCATCAGAAGGTTGGCTGTTTTCACCATAGATATAGAGATGATAGGAGGTCCTACGGAATCATCGGCTATTGTATTTTCATCGAAGTAAAAGATCAGTGAATCGTCGGTAATTGCGTAGTTCTGGAAATTTTTCCAATTTGGTTCTGTATATAGCTCAACTTCGTGAAGGTGAAGATGACCTGTTAACGTTTCGTCTTTTTGGATTTCCATTATCACCAATGAAGATAATTGGCTTAATCGATCAATATCTCCCTCTAATAAATCAGATATGGAATAGCTATCTCCCGTTTCGGGATTAACATGGAAGGTACGGATTTCCGTAGATCCTTTAGGTGAATCACTGAAATTACTGTTGTTTACAAGTACAAAAGAATAGTTTCCTGAAGAATGCGCAAGTGTTTCATAGGATATATTCAATTCACCTTTTGTATTTTCATCGAGAAGACTTTTGTTGTTCATTGTTTCCTTATATTCTTCTTGAACGTTCATTACATAATTTAGAACTCTTTCATTAAAAGAATCAATTGTACTTTGGGGATATTGGATAGCAAAAGGGGCTTTTTTGTCATTTGATGTTTTGGTTACAATTTTAATACCTGGATAATTGGAATCTATCACTTCTGTTTCTATTGATGAAGCCACAGTTGGTTCTTCTTCATTAACAATGGGAGTTGAAGCAGTGTGATTTTTATTTGATGATAAGATTAAAAGAATCGCAGTAACGGTTAATAGAATTATCGTCGAGGAAAAGATAATATCAATCCAAATGGACCGAGTTTTGTGGCGTAGCTTTTTCATAATGCGGGACTCCCTTTATCATTATTTCAATGGAACCTAATTAATCAGGCCTTCTATTTTGTTAGACGTGAAGATATGATAGATAGTTTCAGACTCTCAAAAAAAATGTCGAATCTTCGATACTCATAGTATACACCATCCTTGCTATGAAACAATTAGATTTAAAAGGAAAAGATTATGATTTTATAAAAAAAGTAGTTGCTTTCCGCGGGCATCCGTTCTGGCATTCCTGCTCCCTTGGGGTCGCAATAAACATTGCTCGCAACGCTGCGCTTTTGCTCGCAAACGCCGTCCTTCGTTACGGCGTTCGCAGGAGTCGCCGCCCTACACTTCAAGCAACAAGAAATACCTTTAACATATAATCAGATGTATTAATTAAATACTTTTTCAATATCGGGTTTTGTGATATAATGTCTGAGGCCCGGATCTTGCAAATACGGGCGAGCTGTCATGTGTTTACAATTAAATAGTTGTAAAACCGATCAGGCTGTTAATTCTACTGCAAAGAAAACAAACAGAAGGTGGTCGAAGAAATGGAAAAAGGAGCATATCGGGTATTGTTGTACTATAAATACGTACACATCGAAGACCCAGAAACATTTGCTGCCGAACATTTGGCGTTTTGTAAAGAAAATGGATTGAAAGGTCGTATTCTTGTCGGAACCGAAGGCATAAACGGAACTTGTTCAGGCACTATTGAACAAACCGATGCGTATATGGCTATGATGCATAGCGATGAGCGCTTCAAAGATCTTTGGTTCAAAATCGATGAGACTGACGGACATGCATTCAAAAAAATGCACGTGCGTCATAGAGATGAAATTGTGAACTTAAGCCTTGAAGAGGATGTCAATCCTCTGGAATTGACAGGACAATATTTGAAGCCTGAAGAATTCTTAAAAGCTATGCAAGACGAAAACACAGTTGTGTTTGACACAAGAAATGATTATGAATATGATCTTGGACATTTCAGAGGGGCGATTCGTCCTGATATTGAAAATTTCCGCGATCTTCCTGAATGGGTTCGTGAAAATAAAGAACTTTTTGAAGGTAAAAAAGTCCTTGCCTATTGCACGGGTGGAATCAGATGTGAGAAATTCACAGGCTGGATGAAGCGTGAAGGGTTTGAAGACGTTGCGCACTTGGAAGGCGGAATCGTAACGTACGGTAAAGACCCTGTGGCGAAAGGCCAACTATGGGACGGTCAATGTTATGTATTTGACGAAAGGATTGCTGTACCTGTGAACCAGGTTGAGCATGTTATCGTCGGCCGCGATCATTTTGACGGTACACCTTGCGAACGCTATGTGAACTGTGCGAATCCTGAATGTAATAAGAAGATCCTTAGCTCTGAAGAAAATGAGCGTTTGTATATGCGCAGTTGTTCGGACGAGTGTCGTGTCCATCCGCGCAACCGCTATTTTGTTGAGCTGAATATGACGGTGGAAGAGTTCGATGCACGTATGGAAGAAATCGAAAAACGTCGTAATGAAGAAAAGATTGCAAATTAATGGGACTGTTCATAAAGTCGATATAACGACTTTATGGACAGTTTTTTTGTAATAAACGAGCGGATTCAGAAATAAACGAGCGGATTCAAGAATAAACGAGCGGATTCAGAAATAAACGAGCGGATTCAGGAATAAACGAGCGGATTCAGGAATAAACGAGCGGATTCAAGAATTAACGAGCGGATTCAAGAATAAACAAGCGGTTTCAGAAACTCCCACGTCCAAAGCAAGCCCCGATTATTTTTTATAATGATGCCGGTAGGAGAAGAAGTACGCGAGCAAGCCAGATATCGGAATAAAGCCGATACTTAAAAATATGAAGAGCGGCTGCAATATACCATCAAATATTTGAAAGAAGGCAACGCTCGAAATGACGACAACAGAGATAACAAGCATTGTAGAAAAGGCGATTTTATAAGCGTCTCCGCTAATTTGTTGTTCCCGTTCATCTTTCGGATTGAATTCCGGGATGAGATGCCCGTAGAAGGCGATTCTTCCGCCATTTTTCTTGATATGTTTCCTTTGATGGAAATAGATTAATAACAAGGAAAGTAGGACAAATGCTTGAAAGTAAAGATGAGAACTATTATGGTTTGCACCTGTATTATGAAGAACACTAAACATAAGCAGGCAGAATGCTACGATTAACATGATTCGCAGTACAATCGCAATTGTTAAGTCTCTCATAGAAACCTCACCTTTCACTTGTATTGCAGTACTTTATAAACAATGAGATACGAAATCAATCCGACAATAGGGATTGATGCAGTTGTAAAGAGTGGGTACCAAATATGGTCGACGAAATAATTTGGGATGTACATATATGATCCAATCATTAATAGTGAATAGATAAGTAGAATAGAAAACGCATGACTAACTGCTTTTCTTGTATTGCCGACAGCCCTTTCGTCAGAAACATCATATTCGAAGGTGAGAAATGAACGTTTATCGGCATTTTTATTTCTCCAAACGATAATCACTAGGACAATGTTGGCGACTAAAAAAAGTATGGTGGTTATTATGACAAATAGACCAGGCCATGGGGAGATGTACAAGCTGAATCCATCAATAAACCCTCGTTCCATCTGAATAAAACTTTGCTCTAACTTTAAATAATCGTAAACCATTACAGATAGTGAAATGAACAACATAATCCGTAAAAAAACAGCGATATTCATTTTCATTTTTCAACTCTCCTCCTTCGAAAATATTTCCTCGATCGGCAGTTTGAAAACTTCAGCCAGGTTCATAGCTAAAAGCAGGGAAGGGGTGTAACTCCCTTTTTCCAACGCGACAATTGTTTGTCTCGTCACACCAACTAAATCTGCCAATTCACCTTGCGTAATATCAAAACGTGCCCGTAGCTCTTTCACACGATTTTTAATCAAATCGAAGCCTCCTCTGCTGAATGGAAACTATCACTTGTGTGTATAGTACACTTTACAATATGTAAAGTCAACCATACATATGTGAGAAAAATAAAAATAGTCCTACTGTACTTTAAATGGTTGTCGACAATGGGTAAATGGTATACTACTATCACAGAAATAATACTGGAGGAAATGGATTTATGGAATGGAAAAATATTTATCGTGGATTCTTAATGGGAATCAGCGACTTGATTCCAGGCGTGAGCGGAGGAACAATAGCGTTCATACTTGGTATATATGATCGGTTATTAACCGCGATCAGCGGATTTTTCAGCCGGGACTGGAAAAAACATATTGGATTTTTAATGCCGCTTGCTATTGGCATTGGTCTTACATTATTGCTCTTTAGTCGGGTAATCGACTTCTTATTAAAAAATTATCATCAGCCTACGCAATTCTTCTTTCTTGGACTGATCATCGGTGTTATTCCGTTCATCTCGAAACAGGCGGGTATGAAAAAGAATTTTAAGTTTGGACATTATATCTTGTTGCTTGTTGTTGGGGCAGCTCTTGCTTCGACTTCTTTTATAAGTCCGGCTGATTCTACAGTAATTACTTCATTGACGTTGAAAAATGTGTTGGGCCTTTTCTTTGCAGGATGGTTAGGTAGCATGGCAATGCTCTTACCTGGTGTTAGCGGCTCTTTTATCTTACTCCTGCTTGGTGTATATTCGACTGCGATCAATGCGCTTTCTACGCTCAACATCCCCATTATCATTGTCATTGGGACTGGTGTTATAGTTGGTTTTATTGTCAGCAGTAAAGTAATTCGTTTTCTGTTGGAAAACTATACCTATGCAACATTCGCAAGCATTATTGGTTTGATCATTGGATCAATATTTGTCATCTATCCTGGGATACCGGAAAGCGGAACCCCGTTCGTGATGAGCATTATTGCACTCATCACGGGGCTGATTGTTGCCAATATCTTCAATTCAGCAAGTCCTTCATCTAAATGAAAGCTGTCATAATTACAATCCAGGAAATATGAATGCTAATTACCACAACATAGACGATAATCGCTATGACGATTAAGTTTTTCAAATTAGATGATGGTTTTACGAAACGCATTAATGTGAATAAGAAAAATGGCAGACTTAATTTTACAAAATAAAAAAGAACAATGCTTAAATCGTATATGTATCTAACGAATGGATTCGATTCTTGGATATGACCATTGCGCAATCCAAGATCAGTGAAGAGGGCATCCATCAAACATAAACAAAAAAGAAGAAAACATGTATTCAATAATCGATCCTTGGATTGTGGAAGAGTTTTTGCTGTTTCCATCTTCATCATCTCTCCTGTTTTGTAACTTTCTATAACTGTTAGGATATGAAGTGGAAGAGGGTTTTATTCCATGCGGGCCAATTATTTGGCAAGAAGATAAATTAAAGAAAACGCCAACGATAGGGGAGAGGCTCCCCGTACGTTGGCGTTTTCTTATTTTACAGTTTCTTGTTCTAAAACATCACTCATCGGAATGCCTAATGCATTCGCGACTCCTTCTCCGTAAGCCGGATCAGCAAGATAGCAGTGTCGAATATGTTTGTACTTAATTTCCTTAGGTGCATCACCTAAATTACGTGCAGTATTTCCGAAAAGTCTTTCCTTCTGATCATCGTCCATCAAGTTGAACAATTTACCAGGTTGTGTGAAGTAGTCATCATCGTCTTCACGGAAATCCCAATGTGCGGCATCTCCATATACTTTAAGTGGTGGCTCTTTGAAGTCCGGTTGCTCTCTCCATTCGCCGAAGCTATTTGGCTCATAAGAAGTTCTGCCTCCGTGATTTCCGTCAACACGCATTGCTCCATCGCGGTGGAAACTATGGAATGGGCACTTCGGTGCGTTTACAGGAATTTGGTGATGGTTTACACCAAGACGGTATCTTTGTGCGTCGCCATATGAGAACAATCTTGCTTGCAACATCTTATCTGGTGAGAAACCGATCCCAGGCACGATAGCTGCAGGAGTAAATGCTGCTTGTTCAACTTCTGCAAAGTAGTTGTTAGGATTACGATTCAATTCGAACTCACCAACTTCAATAAGAGGGAAGTCACCTTTATACCAAACTTTAGTTAAGTCAAATGGATTATAAGGCATGTTCAATGCTTCGTCCTCTGTCATTACTTGGATATACATCTTCCATTTCGGGAAGTCCCCATTGTCGATTGCTTCAAGCAGGTCGCGTTGGTGTGTTTCACGGTCAGTACCGATCAACTCTGTAGCTTGTTCGTCAGTCAGATTTTCAATTCCTTGTTGGGAACGGAAATGGAACTTGATCCATACACGCTCGTTATCAGCATTGATCATACTGTATGTGTGGCTGCCGAATCCATGCATATGACGATATGTTTGTGGAATTCCGCGGTCACTCATGACGATTGTAATTTGGTGTAGTGCCTCAGGCAGGGATGTCCAGAAATCCCAGTTGTTTGTTGCACTACGCATATTTGTACGTGGATCCCGTTTAACGGCATGGTTCAAGTCAGGGAATTGAAGTGGATCCCTGAAGAAAAAAACCGGTGTGTTGTTTCCGACTAAATCCCAGTTACCTTCTTCTGTATAGAACTTAAGAGCGAAACCACGGATATCACGTTCAGCATCAGCCGCACCACGTTCGCCGGCTACAGTAGAGAAGCGGGCAAACATCTCTGTTTGTTTTCCAACTTCAGAGAAGAGCTTGGCCTTTGTATATTTAGAAATATCATTAGTTACCGTAAATGTTCCATATGCACCTGAACCTTTTGCGTGCATGCGGCGCTCAGGAATGACTTCGCGATCAAAGTGGGCAAGTTTTTCAAGTAGCCATACATCCTGTAAAAGGACTGGACCGCGTGGACCTGCTGTCATAGAGTTTTGGTTGTCGACTACTGGAGCACCAGCTGCGGTAGTCAACCTTCTTTGAGAATGATTATCATTATTCGTCATTGATAATGCCTCCTTGACTAATAGTCTTGTATCTTCACCTCCAACTATAGCATATGTAGTATATGAATACTACAGTTATTTATAATAATTATCGATAAAGAATGGCTATTTATATCTGAATAATAGGAAGTCCAAGAGTTATCAATTATAGGATGATAAAAAATGAAGGTACCCAACCAAAGGGTACCTTCGCTAAATCGCTTCTTTATTTACTGAAATGGAAATTTGATCCAATAACCAATTGATAAACAAATAACCGTTGAAACACCAGTACCAATTGATGCGAAAATCAAATATCGCCGCATATCCATTTCAGCACTTCCTGATAAATAACAGATGATATGTCTCATCCCAGGTACAAAATACCCCAAAGTTACTGCCCATGGTCCATATTTTTCAAACCATCGATCCACACGCTGAAGCCGGTTAGGGGATAGTCTGAACCATTTTCCATATTTAGTCAATAAAGGCTTTCCTAGATTTCTACCCAAAGCATAGGTGAAAACTGTTCCTGTCATCACACCTAAAATGGTAATAATTAATGCGGCAGGATAATTTAATGTCCCAATCGAAGTTAAATGTCCAATGAATGCAACTACGAGTTCGTCGGGAAGGGGTAATCCGAATATGCCTAAAGCTAAAAAGAAGTAAACAGCAAAATAACCATAATGAAGAATAAAATCATTGAATTGTAGCATATCTTTCCCCCTTCTTGTGAAGATTTCCGTGATTCTTAGGTGCGGGGAGTAAGCTTCCATTCTCCAATCGACTGTCCCAATCTTACCTCAGAATTTGTCGAGATGGTAGATTGGAATGCGTTTTTATTCTCAAGTAATAAAATGACTGTAGAACCAAAAGAAAAGTAACCGAACTCCTCTCCTTTTCGGCATTCCTTCGATGAATCATTTATGTGGATGCTATTGACATTAAGGGCACCCACCTTAATCATTGCGATTTTGCCGTGCGAAGTCGATAGTTCAGAAATGAGCCGATAATTTGTAGCGAAAGGTTGATTGCCAAGACGCAGCCCTAAATCATTTACTGGAAATGAAGTTGTGCCAAGAGCGTATCGAGATAACAATTTGCCGTCGTATGGATAGTGGAAATGATGATAATCTCTTGGTGAAAGGTAAAATACATAAAAGAATCCACCTTCATAGACATTTGCTATCTGGTCATCTCCCAAAATTTGTTTTATACTATATAGATAATCTTTGATCATGAAAGTCTGATCTCGCTCGATTGTACCGGAAGCACTCAGAATTCCATCTACCGGGGATATCAATATTTCATCTTGAAAGTCGATTGGACGTGCACCTTGTTTTAAATTTCGCGTAAAATAGGCTTGAAGGCTATCATAATGTTCAATAGGAAACTCAGCTTCTTCCTCATTGATAGTATATGTCCGAGCGAAAGGTTTTATCAGCTTTCGACTAAACCGAGAGCTTGTCACGGACTTTAATAGCGAAGAAGAAACAGGATGCCCGGTTAGTTCTACAAAGTATTTGAACAATGCTTTTTTCATTCCATCAGTCTCCAATGCTTTAAATAAATCAACCATACTAAGATGGAGGAATCATTATGTTTTTATCGAGATACTTAGATTATACTAAAATTAAAGGTCAATTGGCTAATGCAATTACTGTTATAAATCTCAGCTTTGGAATAATAGCGATTATCCTTATTGCACGTGAACTTAGTCATATGAGTTTAGTTTTCATCTTCCTCGCTGCTCTTTTCGATCGTTTCGATGGAATGGTCGCACGTCATTTCCATTCCGAGTCTTTGTTCGGTAAAGAACTTGATTCGTTAAGCGATTTAGTTTCTTTTGGTGTTGCCCCGGCGCTTCTAATCTATATGACTGACTTATCCGAGATGCTATGGGTAGGGATTGCAGCTACTGTATTTTATATTGTTGCGGGTGCTATCAGATTAGCTCGATATAACGTCAAGGAATTCGACGGTGCGTTTTATGGTGTGCCGATTACAGTGGCGGGTGTACTCTTAACATTATGTTACTTCCTGAGTCCATACATCGGACCTCAGTTTTTCGTAATCATCATGGTCGTTCTTGGATTTGCGATGATAAGTAATATCCGTATTGCTAAAGTATAACATTGACAGGCGGAGGGAATTTCCTTCGCCTGTTTTTTTGTGTACTCGTATACCTAATTTTAAATGACGATATCAACTAACCGTCAAAAAACTTGCGCTAGGGAAATCCGAGAGTAGGTTCAGGAATCGTTGCTGCTCGTCCCATTGTTGATCGAAATGAGCATTTAGGCCTGTTTTAAAAAACATTCCAAGTTGAGTATCCCTTTTGATCTTTTCTATCTATATAGATGGTGAAGGGGGAGTCATGAATGACATACTATCTAAAGGAATACGCACGCTTCTCAACAATTGAAGAAATGGACGCAGCTACCGAACAGCATTTAATGAAACATTGGGATGAACTGACGAAATCAGATCGTCAGGTTCTCGAAGTGATTCGTCGGTATTCGGTAAAATATGGCGCAGCACATTTGAAACACAGAACAATCGAGGAGATTATCGGTAAAGCGAACGTGACGGTGAGGCGCGCCATAAGCAAGCTTGTAAGCTTAGGCATCATTGATAAAATCCACTTTATCCGCCCAGTAATGAGCGGACTCGGCGCTAACATTTACATCATTTTGCCTTTCGATGAACAGGGGAAAATGGACGACCGTGACCATGACGACAAACCGCATGAGGACGAGGAAACCAAGGGGATTTCAGAGGGTCAAGCTCTTCTTTCTAAATCTCTATTAAAATCTAAAGATCTTAACTACACGTCTCAGCAAGAACCGTCAAGGTTATCCACAAGTCTATTTGGTCGGATGAAAGATTTGCTTGCTGGAACAATTGGTGAAAGTAAATTAGCCCGTGAGTTCTTCGGAATTCACAGGGCTATCTCCGGACGGATGATGAAATATGAAATTTATCAAGAAGATGGACATGTATTCGAAGACCTTGCTTATCGTGCATTGATGATCACAGTGATGGCAACGAAGAAGAAAGTAATCCATAATTTGCCGGGGTATTTCAAGGGTGTTTTAGATAAATTGATCGATGAAACATATTTCAAGGACATTTTCATGCTATATGATAAGCCGGTATGGAACTGAAAAGGATATAGCTTAGCCTCTGCTGAATGACTGGGTAGCCGTAATGTCTTCCATCCTTGGTTTAGAAAGTATATTTATTGCTTTTGACTGAACCTTTTGAAATTGAAAGGTTGATTCATGTTATAATAAATGACTAATGGATTTTTAAGGTAGTGGTAATCGGCATCAATATCAGCTCTAAAAAAGATGTTGCTACCTTAATTAAAGTTTACAGGTTGGATATATTGTGGTAATTCAAAGGGGATTTGTACAGTGAAGAAAATAATAATAATACTTGTATTTATTGTTAGTGTTGTAGGTATTTATCTTTTAAATGTAGCATCCAAAGACGATATGGTTGAAATTAGAAAAGTTGTTGTTTCATTAGAGAAACCAGAGTTAAGGGTAGCCCATATTGAACTACTTGAAAAAAATAGCGCGGTAGCGTTTTATGAATGGGGTCGTGGTGAAGAATCTTCATTTGGGAGTGTACTCTTAAAAAAAGGACTTTTAGGTTGGGAGATAATTAACGGAGGAAGTTTGTATCTGTTAGAGGAATCAAAGGTAAATTGGGGACATTTAGATCTGCGAGATAATTTATCGAATTATACAGATTTACTAAGAGGGAAAATAACCGACCCTAAGATAGAAAGAGTTAATGTTATTACAAAGAACGGAATAAAATATCAAGCTACAGTAAGAAAATATAATAATGATGATGATAGTTTTTGGTTCCTAATTTCAAATGGAGAGGAACTTTTAGGTGCTACCATCATGGCGATTTCTTTTGAAGGGGATGTAATTGAGGAAATTCAAACAAGTAATTGACTTTTAACAAACGGACCAGTAGCTGAATAAATGTACATAATATCAAGGATTGTCCAACCGGGACTTTGGAGGTTTTATAATGGATATTTTATTGCCTATTGGTTTTGGAATTGCTGTAAATTTAGTTGTCTTTTTAGTATCTAAAAGTTTAAGACAAAAAAATGAACGGTCATTATTAATTTGCTTAATTGCCTTTTTAGTGGTTTTATTTGTCTCTATTATTATAGGTTCTTGGGTGGGAATGGGGATAGGGGTTGTTAGTTTAGGAATGTTAATTTTTGTGATTCTTACTGGTATCATTATTGCTCTAAAAAGTGACAGGGAATATCAAATTATTAGGCGAGATAACTGAAGATGAATTGCGCCCCATTTTCACTAACCGCGGAAGTTGAAATTCTCCTCTCAGTAAGTGTGAGGTGCAAGATCCTCGTTGAATTTCGAATTGTTTCAGAGATGGTTTAATTACAAGGTATATAGAAATAGGAATACTTGCAATAAGACATCAGAAATCATATTCGAAATAGCTTTTCACGAATTTAGACATGCGGTTTCTGTCATCTGGTTCGCCAATTTGGTCCAAATCAAAATCATAGAAGTACAAATACGCGATACGTTGGTGTTCATCGGAAGTACCAATCATCCCAAAGGATTTCAGATAGCCGTTTCCTTCCAACACTCGGAACACATAGCTGTTTAGTGAGAAATCAACATCCGGACTACTTGTATCAACGCTCGTTTCAGACGTGGCTTTTAGGTTGGAGATCACGTAGTCTTCTGCGAGTTTCCCTTTTTCTCTTTCATAGGTTTGCATGTCATATTCGATCACAAGCACTACCGAGTTGGCCTCGAAGAAGAATATCTTTTTTTGCGTATGTCGGTATTCGATGTCCTTGTATGTTGGCAATTCGTCAAGAGCGGGCATCACGTCTTTTGCTTCCGCATCCATTGCGGTACCCGTGTTCAGGTACTCATCGATATCCGTACTTGTCTTGCTGCAGCCCGTCAGCAGGAGTACAATGGTCATCATGATCAAGAGTCTAATAAGCAAAACAGATTGTCGTTTCAAAACTCCCATCCCCCTTCAATTTTGCTTTTGATAACAATTCCGTTCTTCTTATAGAACAATCCTACTCCAATAGTTGAACAAGAAAAGTACCGTCTAACAGCTATAATATGCTTTTTTAATTTTTATGAAAACAATTTGGCACTTCATGTAACGAATTCGATTTCCATTCTATAGATTAGTGTACCAGCCATCATCAAAAGATAGGAGGAATTTAGCAGGGTTGTTGTAACTTTTGAATATTGAGTTGCGGTAGTCATGCATCTTCTTTGGTTTGTGAAGGTGTGTTTTTTTGTTTTAAATGAAGATTTTGAAATCAGGTGTAACACTCATGATATAATAGCTTAAAGGAATTTTAAGGGAGCGTTACCTATGCATAATTCGCACATTATTTGAGGGAACCATCCTTCCAATCAATAAAAATAAAAAGACGCGATTCTTGAATTAGAATCAGCGCCTATAGCCACTTACTTCATGGCATTTTTCGTTAACTCCTCAAATTCCTTGTCCGAGATAATCCGATGAGAATACGATATAACACTATAATTGGCATTCCCCCCGTTACCAGGGAAACGAATCGTCATGCGAATTAACTTGTAGGGTGGACTATGTGCACCTTCGAATCCGATGACCCGTAATGTGACATCGTATTGGCCATTATTTTGGGATATTTTTTCAATTCTTTCGTTTTCGAATAACTGAGTATCGCCGTGAGCTTCCATAATATCAAGGATTGTCCAACCAAGACTTCTCAGAAATGCCCCTTCCAATAAACTTGGAAATTGATCTTGAGGGATTATTTCAGTATCTGCAGTTGCTTTTGGAGTCCCACCGAAACTGAGCAGAAGAAATGTAAGAATTATTGCGGGGAGCATAGTTTTATTCATCCGGAACACCACCTTTTGAGATATAATTCCCTAAATGACGGCGCTTATGCTTATCGGGTGAATATCGTAATCAGAGGTTACTAAATTAAGAGGAAGTGTTCATATGCAAACAATAGACTATACAATCGAACCCCCTGAAGATTTCAAGCAAATGCAATCCCTATATGAATCACTGGGATGGAACTCAATTAATTTGACGATTAGCGAGCTAAAACAAATGTGTCTCGGAAGTTGGTATACAATTTATGCCTTTGAAGGGGAACAATTAGTGGGGACGGGACGCGTCATATCGGATGGTGTGATTACTGGAATCATCTGTGGATTAGGCGTTCTACCGAAATATCAGCGCAATGGTATAGGCAAAGCAATATTGAATCGTCTAATTCAACATTGTGAATGTAATCGGGTTATTCCCCAACTCATGTGTGAAGAGCATTTAGAGTCCTATTATGAAAATTTTGGATTTGAGAAGTTTACTGTTGGTATGTCGCGAAAAATAAATCGATAGTAGGGGGACGTTAAGATGGCAAAACGTGGTGCTGGAATTGCATTTATTGCGATATCTGCTTTTTTAATATCGGTTAAGTATATAAGTGCTGCAATTTTTGGTTCTGGAGTTGCAAGTTGGGATAAGGGGTTATTTGATGCGATGCTCTCTTATGTTGGAAATACTTTAAACATTTTTAGTCTATTGTCTTTACTTGTAGGTATTTTATATATCGCATGGGGAGAGTATGAGGAATTAAAACGTAAAAAGGAAACTACTATCTAATCTTTATATAATCAGTCCATATTGCGGTAATGACATAAATTTCATAGTATTCTTGTGGAAATTCACGGCGAAATAATTCAAAAGGAGTTTACGATGAATTATAAGATTATATTTTTTGATGTTGATGGAACACTTATAAATTATGAAGATGGTTGTATTTCTACAAGTACAAAGAACGCTATACGAACGCTGAAAAGTAAAGGAATCAAATTAGTAGCAGCAACCGGTAGACCATTATCGATGTGTCAGGAGTTAAAAACTTTAGGAATAGAAACCTTTATCACAGCGAATGGTGCGTATACTAAACACCAAGATGAAGTGATTCATAAAATACCATTACCAAAACACATTGTTCATTCCGTAAAAGAAATCGCGGAAGAAAATAAACAAAGTCTTTCTTTTTTTACAGAAGAATTAACAATGAACGGAATACAGAGTCCTCTTACCTTCCAAGCGATGAGTGAGACACTTTCATTAACGGAATATCCTAAGCTAAATGAAGAAAATCATAATGAAGAGATATACTTAATGTGTTTATATGCCGGAGAAGAAATCATCCGAGATTATGAAATACAATTCCCAAATTTAATATTTCAACGCTGGCATCCACATATCGTCAATGTTTTGCATGAGGATGTGTCAAAATCAATTGCCATTAAAGAGGTGTTGAAGTATTTCAATATACATTATAGCGAGGCAATCGCATTTGGTGATGGGGATAACGATATCGATATGTTAGAAATGGTAGGCTATGGTATTTCCATGGGAAATGGAAGTGATAAATTAAAAAAGAGTGCTGACTTCGTAACGAAAAAGTCAAATGAAGATGGAATTGAATTTGCATTACGCTATCTTCAATTAATCTAATATCGGGGGATTGGATCAATGTTATATGAATTGTTTAAATATAATTGGCAAGTTAGAGACGAATGGATTGAATGGTCTGATAAATGCTGACTTTTCGTAAATCAAAGAAGTCTTGAGAGCGCATTCAATATCAATAAAATAAAACGAGGTAGGCCGCTCGGTTAGTTTGAATCTTATTCAACTCGATTCTTCTATAAATGATAAATAGATGGGGGAATGAATATGAGTCCAATCGTCAATATTTTTATTTTTGTTTTAATAGTAATACCTATGTTTATCTATTCAGCTTACCTGATTTTTGTAATGTTGAAGAACACTGATTCAGGGAAAAAGTATATTCTGTTCGGAATACAAGTTTCATTGATTGGTGGAATATTAGTTCTCGATGACAATATAGACTTTAATGGATATGAGTACAGTATTGTTATTTTAGGTCTAATTCTTTCAATCGTGGGAATGAGCAAGAATAAATATTCTTCATAAAACATAATTAAGCAAACGGGTGCAGTTGTCGCAAATCAGTTGCGCCTCATGCGGGCCATTTTGTCAGGAGTGTTTGTCAGTTGAAATTTAAATTAGTCGTGACTCTATTGATGCTCAGCATAGCTCTGAATTTGTTTATTTTAGGAAAATGGTTACTAATTGAGCAATGGTATACACCATCTTCAGAGGAAAAGATTATTTTAAGCGAAATGATCCAAAAGACAGTCGAGAGCGAAGACTTTAAGAGGATTGCTGAAGATGAGAATATAGTGGCTATAGAAGCGAGTATGGACAAGAGAAAAGGTGGGAAGTTCCCTTATTATTTCGGTGTTAGTGTCCGGACTGATAAACAAACATTCATATTCTCTTGTAGCAGTAAGGAATGCGAGACAATGGAAAATGGTGAATGGACATACTCCAGATATAAAGATGAAAAACCGCGCCTTCCTTTTAGTGAATAAAAGGCCAATAATATATTGCAATATGGCCAAAAGTTAAAATGCTGATGTAACCTAATTGTGAAAACAACTGTAGGATGATACACGGGGATTAGAACAAGTTGCAGGGATAATTATTACAGCAAATATGGTGTATTTGAAGGGAAAGTATGAAATCTATAGGGGATTTATGTATTCTATTGGGGATAGTATTAAGTTTGGTAGGTTTACTTTATAAGCTCGGAGTATCTGATTCAATTTATTTCCAATACGCATTCGCGATAGGCATCATCTTGTTTGGCATTGGCATTCTATTAGATGGAATAGCTAAAAGAAAAATATAACCTGTATTTATGACTGGCTTTCGCGAAACGGGCGCAATTCCGGAACAAGGATGTGCGGCCCTACTACAATAGGGGGATAGTATATGAAAACAAAATTAACTGTTTTATTTTTGCTATTAATGACTTTCATTATTTTCATTTACTATAAGGTAAACTATAAGGATTTTGATGAAGCTATCAGCGAATCGAATGTTCAAGTTGATGAGGTTTTCCATACTATTGACTTTGATGATTACAAGATTATTTTTTATGGCGATGGTGATGTTTTATCTGTGGCATCAATTGAAAAGACCCTTCTCGGCTATCGGTGGGTGTTTGGGGCGGGAAGTAAGCTATTCAATGAAGAGGATAGAATGTTGACAAGGGCGTTTAGTAACATAGAGTCCACTAATCAAAAATCGAATAAAGAACTAATATCCCTGACTTTCGGGGTAATTAATGATCCTTTGATAGAGTCACTTGAGATTAAATATAAAGACAAAGATTTTGCCGAGGCTACAATCATAGAAACAAGTAAGGGACGAATTTGGTATTGCTTTTCGAAGCTCCCAATTAATTATGATCCCGAAGTAAAAGTCAATTATATGGACGGAACAGAAAAGAATGGTTGGCATTGAACGGGCGCTTTAAAAGGAAAACGAAAGGCACTGGAGGAAGGACATGGGTAGAGATAACGAAACTCCTGAAAAAAGAAGAGAGAGGCTAAGGCAAAAAGAATTAAAGCATCCCTCCAGTAGTATTCGCGGAAGTAACCTGTCTGATCTTGTTGGTGGTTTAGGGTTGAAGGGTACTGGAATAATGATTCTTGTATTAATAGTTGGTTTTGTAATGTACTCCATATTTTTCCGTTAACAAGGATACTTTTTAAAGAAAGGAGGAAGAATGTGTTTTTACTTTTTTGGCCTTTCATGCTCGCTTCAATTGTCTTTTCATTAATTGCCTTAAGTAAGAAAAAGCCGTTGTTTCTCGTTATTTCTTTCTTGTTAATCATACCATTTTCACTTTACTTAGCTGCAACACCGCTATTTAAATGGTGGGGGTTAATCCTGCCGTTTTTTTATCTTGGTTCAGCTTTATCGCTTAGGAAAAATATTATGTGGTTATCGGTTTTGTTAATCCTGCCAGTACTATTAGTATTTGGCTGGCTTGGTTACGTTGTAATAACTCAATAAAATACATTTTAATAGAGAGATATTGCGGTTCTTCATTAAGAAGGATTGCTTTTTTATTTGCAAACATCTTTAAAAGCTAACCTTTTCCAATGAAAATTAAAGTTTTTATTGCCTAAAACTTCCTACGTAATCCATAGTTTCTTAAAAGAAACTACGCCACCTTAAAGTGCGTACTTAACATTCTGAGGGTTAGGGTAGATAATAGGTTCCATAGACACAAACAAATTAAAGGGAGGAATTAATGTTGAATAGCAAAATTTACAATAGAACAATTAGTCATAAATACACCCCTGAATTCCAACGTAATAGTGATATTCATACAATGGCTTGGGTAATTGAACCAGAACAATGGGAGCAACATGATCCCTTTTTGGTTATGGCACATGACCAGATGCGAAGCGGTGTCTTCGGAGTACACCCCCACCGTGGAATTGAAACAGTAACATATATGATTGACGGTAACCTAAATCATTATGATAGCAAACACGGTACAGGGGTCCTTCATCCTGGGGATGCACAATGGATGACAGCAGGACGAGGCGTTGAGCATGTTGAAGATGCTGCTCCTGGGGAATTGGTTAACCTGCTTCAACTCTGGGTCAACATTCCAGCAAAGCAAAAAATGACGGCAGCTCGGTATCAAGACCTTCGAAAAGACTCCATGCCACAAAAAGTGGAAAATGGTGTATCTACTAAGGTGTTTTCAGGCTCAGTAAATGGTTTAACTGCACCAACATTGAATATAACACCAGTTACGATGGTTGAATTTAAAATTGCAGCAGGAAGTGAAAGTACCCCAGAAATTCCAGGGTCTTATAATGGATTCTTATATGTTGTAAAAGGTTCAGGCACTTTTGGTTCAGAGCATACACCTGGTAAAGCTGGTGAGGTATTGTGGCTTGGTTTAGGTAAATCTGCAGAAATAAGTGATATTAAAATCAAAGCTGAAGAAGATATGCATGTCATGCTGTATGCAGGAGAACCGATTGGCGAACCTGTTGCAGCAAGAGGTCCATTCGTTATGAATACAGAAGAAGAAATTCTTCAAGCCTTCGCTGATTATAGAAATGGGACATTCCTGGACTAATGCAGGGAATTAAAGGCAAAAGGGTCTAAAAATACTAATTCGCGCTTCCCGTTACAACAATTGGGTCGGATTGTTGAAAATCATGGGGGGAGAGGGGGCTATAAATGTACAATGATTTCTATGGTAGTTTCAGTTCGATAGTTTTAGGTTGGTTGTTTTGGTGGATAGCTTTGCTATTTTTTCAACGGCTTGCGAATCGCTACCCCAAAAATACTTGGAGGAAGGATATAATCTTAACTTTTTTCCAAAGTATATTCGTCATAATTTTACTTCCAACCATAGCCTATTTCATTCGACCTGACTAAATCTTGTGTAGCATAATCAACTGAGTATCGCCGTGAGCTTCCATAATATCAAGATAGTCCAACCAAGTCTTCTCAGAAATACCCTTCAGCGGTGTTTAGGACATCGTGAGCAAGCCGCCGGCGACGTTCGAATGGGAGTAATGAAAGAAACTCCAAAAACCCACTACAATTTAGGGTTTTTGGAGTTTCTTTTTTAGAAGTCAAACCTGCACAGAGATGGCCTTCATTTCATTAATTTTTTGGAGCGTAGTAACAAGATTTGTCTTCTCGTCTTCGTCCTCTGCGTAAAGGTACGATTCCACAAGCCTGTATCCGAATATGAGAAGGATCATCTCGTAGACGCAATGATCAGCGATATGGGATACATCTACATACTCCGAAAAGCCTTTATAATACGCGGGAACGCATCGCTGGTAGTATTCAACCATGTGATTGATATCCGCTTCATCCGCAATCAAGCTCGCGAGATCCTCTCCCAAGTACCCCCATCCAGATGTGTCCCAATCAATAAGTGCAATTTTCCCGTCGGCATAGATCAGATTGGTCACCCAGAAGTCCCGGTGGCAAAGCACGAGGGGCAGTCTCTCGATGCGGGATAGTATCTCGTCTGCGTACTTATCGATGTCAATGAGCATTTGCCGCAAGTGCTGCGGCAATTCGCAGTCTTCCGAGCGTATATAATTGTAGACGACCGGCCATGACCGGTAATGCAGATACGTATTCTTCATCAGATCTGCATGGCTCAGGTTGTTCAGACTTTGTAGTGCAGCGGGCTGTTCCGCATACAGTTTACCTTGGTAGCGTCCTAACTCAAGTGCTGCTTGTTCATACATGTCACCGGTCAAGTCTAAACCGGTTACGCCGTCGATATATTCCAGCCACAGCTGAAATTCATTTTCTTCGGCATTCATCTTGGCGTGATAACAAAGTGGCCAGCGGAAGGAATCCGAGAACGTCGCTTCTAAGTCGGACTCATATAGATCATATTCCCGTCGCCATGAACCTAAATCTCCGTAACGCTCCCATTTCTTCTGGATTTTCAGTACTGTACTGTACGGCGATTTTTCACCATCCGCGGTTTCGGCGATCCCCGTTATTAGATATACATTTCCCACAGTTCCGCCCTGTAACTGTGTGGTTTGATAGTCGGCATAAACGATTTCCTTTTTGAATTGTTGGCTTAAGGCATAGATCAGCGTTTCGTATTTAATAATCATTTCTTCTATTCCCCCGTTTTCTTCGTTTGCTCGCTCCACATGGTGAACATTTTGTTTGGACCCCTCTTGTCGATAAAGTAGCTCATTTAATGTTGATTTTCGGACGCAAAAATGCCACGGACAAGCAGCCTCTATAGAAGCTGTGTCGCGCGGCATCAGGACGCAAAAAAGATACGACCTATATCGTATCTCGCAAACAGCAATATTCACGAAAGGTTACTTTGGATGGCATACCAAATAATACGGGCGTTTCCCGCATTTTCGCGAATGCCTACTATTCAGTTTTAAGACCAAACCACCATATAAGTAGTTGCCATTTAAACACATCTCCCTTCGTGTCAGGAACTTGGCTTTTGCTAAGCTATCTATAGAATAACTCGTTTTGAAAAGTAAATCAATTCCCGACGGCGCAGGTATTTAGTTGAATCAGTTATGTAACCTTCTTGTATAGAATTCGTTTGAATTTATGTAAAGATTCCACTGCTTTGATAATGAAAGGGGTAACCAAATGACAAGAAGAAAAACTATTATAGTAGTTGCCGCGATTATGTTATCAATTATTTTAATGAAAGTATTAAAAAAAGACGTATGGGATGCTAATGAAGAACTTTTGAAACAAGAGGTAATGAATATTGGTGTTTCCAACGAGTTAGTAAATTTATCCGATGTCACTCCATTTGAGTGGGATTTAGTGTATTCTTTTGACCCGTACACATCTAAAGATACAATTTATCGAACCGTTGGCTATAAGTGGGATTCAATTAGTGAAACGATAAACGGTGGTATGAATCAATTAGTTTTTATGAAAGATAAAAAAGTGGTTTGCTATGTATATGGTTATCCCGCAAATAATGGTTATGGAATTTTCTTTCACAGCAAAAGTAAAGACGTTTCGACTTCTGCTTCTGTACTTAGTTTTGAAGATGATTTGATTTTTCAGGTTATAAGAGGGGATAACGTTATTCTTCTAACGAAAAATGAATGACTCTTCTGCAACAACAATAATCTTTAAGGAATAAGCGAAGCGCATTCGATTAATAATTGTTATCCAATTGCAGTCAAAATTTGGAGTGAAATTAAAAACAGTTAACAGAACTTAGCGCTGTACACTTTTGGCAAGGGGTATCCTTATTTAAATTGAAAAGTTCTAAAAAGATATGATAGGAAAGTGGGGAGATATATGGAAAGGAGTGTACTTGTTTCAAATATAGCAAATAGAATCTTAAGTTTAAAAAGGCTCCATCCAATTAGAGTAGGAGTAAGTGGAATAACGGCATCTGGAAAGACAACGTTTGCTAATGAGCTTATGGAAGAACTTCGAAGTAGAAAGGTGGATGTAATTAGGATTAGCATAGACAATTTTCATAATCCAAGAATTATTCGATACAGACAAGGAAGGGAATCAGCTATTGGTTATTACGAAGATGCTCACGATTATGATTCCTTTAAACAGAAACTCTTAATACCTTTAGGTCCCGGAGGAAACCTTCATTATCAAATAAAATCTTTAGATTTGGCAACGGATGAATATGTGAACCCAGAAATAAAAACAGCAAATATAGATATGATTTTTATTATTGATGGAACTTTCTTATTTAAAAAGGATTTATATAACCTATTCGATGTTAAAATATTTGTTGAAACTGACTTTGAGTTAGCCAGAAAAAGAGGAGCTAAGAGAGAAGAACAGGCATTTGGAAGTTTTACAAAAGCAGAGGAAATGTTCCTAAATAGGTATCACGTTGCTTCGAAACTCTATTTAGAACAACACACACCGCAACTTGATGCAGATATAGTTATAAATAATAATGATTTAGATAACCCATTTATTGTTTAAAAGAAATTTATACTTCAACAGGTGCTTTAGTTGAAGAAGGAATGTCTATTATTAATGGTGAATTATTATCCAATAGATGTTTTTAAGGATGGTGATAAATAGATGTGGAAGGACTATATAAGTTCAATATCAAAAGATTATTCTTTCAAACCACCGGCAACTAAGGCTGAAATAATTCAAATTACAAAGGAACTAAACGTGGAAATATCAAAAAAAATGTTTGAATTATATAATGAAACAAATGGAGTGTTCGATAGTTTCGACTGTCCTTTAATATGGTCAACTTCACAAATAGTAAAAGATAATTTGTTTTTTAGGAATTTTGGTGACTATAAAGATATTTATATGCCATTTGACCACTTGTTATTTTTTTCAGATAACGGCTGTGGTGACCTATTTGGCTTTAAAATATTAAATGGTAGCATTCAAACAGAAGATATTTATGTATGGAACCACGAAGATGACAGCAGAACGTGGGTTGCTTCATCATTGGAAGTATTTATAAAAGGTTGGATTACTGGTGAAATTACTACTTAGATAAAGGTATTTGCTTATTATAGTAACAAGGTGCTTTACCTGAAGATCGTAGGGCTTAGTCGGCTCTTTTTTCTTCAACCAAGGGAGGGAAAATAATGTCCAATGAAGTAAGGTCAAGGAAAATAATTTTAGATTTAGCAGTAACCTTAGATGGATTTATTGAAGGGAAAAATGGTGAAGTTGATTGGTGCATAATGGACTCTGAGATGGGGTTTACTAATTTCCTAAATCAAATAGATACTATTTTATATGGAAGAAAAAGTTACGATTTGTGGGGACAATATACTCCGACAATTGAAGATACTGAAGCTGAAAAAGAAATGTGGGGATTAGTTCACAGTAAAGTTAAATATGTTTTTTCAAAAACGCAAAAAGGGACTGACGAAAAAGCAGTATTCATAAATGAAGATATTCTTGAAGAAGTAAATAAAATAAAGAATAAGCCCGGTAAAGACATCTGGTTATATGGTGGAGCAAATCTTATATCCACCTTTATCAATTTAGACCTTGTTGATGAATTTAGACTATCTGTACATCCTGTGGTTTTGGGAGAGGGAAGACCGATGTTTATTGATATTAAACAGAGATTGAATTTGGAATTAATTAATACAAGAACTTTCTCCTCCGGAGTTGTTCAACTAATCTACCATTTGAAAAGAAATTAAATTGTACTACACGATAGATTAAATTAAGATGATTATAAAGCCGAATACACTCAAATATTCAGCTTTATAATCTATGAAGGGCTAAACTACTTCCATATATCCATATATTTTTTTTTGTATTTTTTGTCGTCAACTATATCAATTAAATCCAGTGCCGTTTGTTTAATAAACTCATCATTGTAATAGTCAAATAAATTTTTCATGTTTTGAATAATGTCATTACGAATTAAAGTGAAATTTTTTTCATCTTCACATTTTTTAAAGCGCTCAACCATAAATTCCATAACCATTTTTAGTTGGGCTGTACCTGCAATTCCGACTTTCCATATAGATTGGAGACTATGTCTAGCTGTAACAAATTTTTCATCTTTAGTTACCTTCCACAATTCAGGGAAATCCTTCATAATTCTCATCTCGGGGTCGCTTTTAGCTAGATTGGCTAAATATTGTGCTGCACGAGAGCGTTGATGGTTATCTTTATGAGTTAAGTCCTTTATTAGTTGATTCCATACTTCGTAAGCCCAATCAACTTGTTGATCAGTTGCTTTTAAAATAATTTGATAGGCTTCATAACGCTCATCTTTATCGCCCGATTTAGATTTATTAAATGCCAATTTTATTTGATTATCCACTTTCCCACCACCTTATTTATGTTATAACGCTGAAATATGTTAACCTGCCCCGTTGGGTGTTGGGCATCGTTTCTCAAACTTTAATTTATTTTAGCATAGATTCCTCATCTAATATGGTATTGCATAATCAGGCGTAATTACATTTAGAAGCGCTCACTTAGTTGATTGTAGTGGAAGGCGGCGACTCCGCCCGCCCTGGGAAAGCGTCCGCCTAAAACGAAAATCAACGATTTCACCCGATTAATTCATTCCCTTGGTGCCTTTAGCAAATCTCTGTTATTCTATAGGAAAAGCATCTAGTTGAAAGGAGAAGCGATCATCCAACTTACGAGAGATCATGATTTAATCAGGATAATTGTAAAAGATATAGAAGAGCTACGTGAACCAGAGAAAATCAGCCCAACTGTTCTGCAGAAATTCTATGCATTATTAGTTGTCAATGAAATACATAGCCGCGACGAAGAACGATTGCTGCTTGAAAAATAAAAATGAAAAGCGCCAGCGAAGGTGCTTTTTTCTTTGATGAATTGAAAGAGGTGATCCCGATCGATAAAGCATTGTCCATATTATCTTCTTATTTTGGATATACTTCCTTTCGGACAGGCCAGGAAAATGCCATTAATAATGTTTTGGAAGGAAAGGATACACTTTGCGTCATGCCGACAGGCGGTGGAAAATCCGTTTGTTATCAAGTTCCGGCTTTGGTTATGGAGGGAACTGTTTTAGTCGTATCCCCTTTAATTTCATTGATGAAGGACCAAGTCGATGCGCTCCATCAAATTGGAATCCCTGCAGCATATATAAATAGCACATTATCAACAGAGGAATATTTCGGTACGATGGAAATTGCTGCGGAGGGTGGATATCGTCTGCTATACGTTGCTCCTGAACGGTTTGAGTCCCAATCCTTCGTACAGCAAATTAACAGAATGAAAATTCCTATGATCGCGATTGACGAGGCACACTGTATTTCTCAATGGGGTCATGATTTCAGACCAAGTTATCGGATGATGAGCAGAGTCATTCAATCATTTGAAAAAAGACCAGTTGTTTTAGCGCTGACTGCTACAGCGACACCAGCCGTCCGTGACGATATTTGCGAACAGTTGCATATCGAAAGCGATCATACTGTAATGACCGGATTTGAACGGAGCAATCTTACCTTTTCCGTCATTAAGGGTCAAGATCGAGAAAAGTTTGTTAAAGACTATGTGAAGAAAAATGAAGGGGAAGCGGGTATTATTTACGCCGCCACTCGTAAAGCCGTAGACCAAGTTCATGCGATGCTCGAACGGACCGGGGTGAAGGTGGCAAGGTATCATGCTGGCCTCTCGGATGTTTTCCGGCAAACGGAGCAGGATCGGTTCTTAATGGATGAAGCGACTGTCATGGTAGCGACAAATGCCTTTGGGATGGGAATTGACAAAAGTAATATAAGATATGTCATTCATTATCAAATGCCAAAAAATATGGAAAGCTACTATCAGGAAGCAGGTCGTGCCGGTAGGGATGGACTTGATAGTGAATGTACGCTCTTATTTTCTTCACAAGACGTTATAACACAGCGTTTTCTGATTGACCAATCGCAGGATAGCCAACGAATCCCCGCGGAACTTGAAAAACTACAGTCGATGATCGACTATTGCCATACTGAATCCTGCTTGCAAAAATTCATCATCGCCTATTTTGGTGAAAGCGAAATTGAAGATTGCGGCCGCTGTGCAAATTGTACGGATACACGGGAACGCTTCGAAGTGACTGTTGAGGTTCAGAAAGTACTCTCATGTGTGATACGAATGGGGCAGCGATTCGGTAAGACGATGATTGCTCAAGTGTTGACTGGCTCCCGTAACAAGAAAGTGTTGGAATTCGGTTTTGACAAACTGACAACATATGGTTTGATGAAAGAACGGAATGCAAAGGATGTTTCCGATTTTATCGAATTCATCATCTCCGAAAACTTTTTAGGCGTGGAGAATGGTCAATTTCCGATTATATACGTCACTGAGCAAGGGAAGGATGTATTGACCGGCAAAGTGAAGGTTTTCCGTAAAGGATCCGTTGAAACTAAACAGATTACAAAGGAAGATCCGTTGTTCAATCAATTGCGCGCACTTCGCATGAAACTTGCCCAAGAAGCAGGGGTACCTCCTTTTGTTGTCTTTTCCGATAAGACATTACGTGATATGGCTGCAAAAATGCCTGTCACAGAAGAAGCGTTTTTGGAAGTCAACGGAGTAGGGGCTGCAAAACTCGAAAGATATGGGGAAGTATTCATGGAGGAGATCAAATCCTATTCTGCAGAACTGGTATAATATGAAAAAGAAAAAACAGGTGAAGGGAATAGTTCCCTCCACCTGTTTTTTAGATTAATCAAGTTAAGCCTATCATTCTGATGTCAATTGTAGGTTTCTTTTCATACCAAGTATCGTATACAGTGCCACGGCCAATAGGATTATGCCAGTAAGCATGAACGCGCCTTTGAACGTTAAATCCAAGTAACCGATTAAACTTGAGCCTGCAACGACGCCGATCGAAAAGAATGCATAAAAATAGCCATAGGCTTTCCCGCGGAATTCGGCGGAAGATGAGTCGATCAGTAAGGAATTAATCGATGGGAATAGGAAAGAAAAACCGATTCCGTATAGCATCATAGCTACATAGTGAAGTGAAAGTTCCGTAATCTGACTTAGGAATAGCATGCTCAAGCCCATCATGGAAATTCCGAATGCCAATGTGATCATTGGACGTACTTTGTCAAAAATACGGTTAATCGGCAATAGGAAAATCAGTATAGCAACGACACCGAACGTACTAAGCAGCATACCTGTCGTTTTTGTATCAAATCCAAGCGCTTCAACTTTCAAGGGAAGTATCAATGCCAATACCCCTTGCGAAAACATCAGGAAGAAGGCTCCTGCAAATGCTCTTACCATTCCTGGATGTTTGAATAGATACCGCACCCTGAAATGCTTCGTCGACTTTGAATGCTGTTTTTTCTCGTATGTAAATGAACGTAATAGGAAAAAAGCTGCAATGGCAAGAATGAACATAATAACACCATTCACTGACATGATGAAAGGAGCACTTGTTTTCGTAGCAACAATTCCACTATAAGCTGGTCCGAAAATCGCCGCCATTCCAACAAACGCACCAGAAATTGCAACACTTCTACCTCTCTTAGATTCTTCTGCACGATTTGCAAGAAATGTAAAAGCTGCAGGAACGATTAACCCTTCCATAAATCCATGGACAAATCGGATACCTAAAAGCGAGGTAGGTCCGATGGCAAATGTATATAGTAGCAGCGATGCTCCCGACGCAAACAAACCGACCAAAAGGATGATGAAAGGTCCTCTTTTATCTGTCAGAAAACCTGAAATGACATTTCCGATTGTATTTGAAAATGAATACATACCCACTGCGAGACCGGTCATGAAAGACGATGCGCCTAACGAAAACGCGAATGGACTCATTATCGGAAGCTGTGAAAACAAATCAAAAAATGAGAAGAAAACGATTAAATAAACAAACGCACGCATATGAAATCCTCATTCCATTTAGTTATATCTACCCTACTACTGTACCATTTAAATCGAAATAGATAAAAGGATAGATTTTGACAAAAGAAAAATTAGCAAATTAATAGGAGTAACGTTAAAATGTAAGAATACTTTGGGCGAAAGGGATGTTGTTAAAAATGGATACAAAAACAAGAATTGGAATTGTTGGATACGGCAATTTAGGTAAAGGTGTAGAATCAGCGATTTCTCAAAATGATGATTTAACACTTACAGCTGTTTTTACAAGAAGGAATCCTGCAGAGCTGAAAGTGCATAGCGGTGTCCCAGTTCTCCCATTGGATGACATTGAAAGCTATGTAAATGACATCGATGTATTAATTCTTTGCGGTGGATCTAAAAATGATTTGCCGGAACAAGGTCCTGCGCTTTCTAAATTATTTAATACAGTTGATAGCTTCGACACGCATGCGAAAATTCCTGAGTATTTTGAAGCAGTCGACGCTTCAGCCAAACCGAACGGAAAAACTGCAATCATTTCTGTTGGTTGGGATCCAGGATTATTTTCCATCAATCGCCTATATGGTGAATCAATTCTTCCAGAGGGTGCAACCTACACATTCTGGGGTAAAGGTTTAAGCCAAGGTCATTCGGATGCTGTCAGAAGGATTAAAGGAGTTAAAGGAGCTGTCCAGTATACAATCCCTGTAGAGGCAGCGGTGGATAAAGTGAGAAGTGGCTCCCAACCTGAACTCTCCACTCGTGAAAAACATACACGTGAATGCTTTGTTGTTCTTGAAGAAGGGGCGGATGCTGCTCAAGTTGAACAGGCCATCGTGACAATGCCTGATTACTTTGCGGACTATGACACAACAGTGAATTTCATAAGCGAAGCGCAATTGAAAGAGGAGCATGCAGCAATGCCACATGGCGGTTTTGTCATTCGAAGCGGCAAAACAGGCGAGTCTAACAATCAGGTAATGGAATTTTCCCTAACGTTGGAAAGTAATCCTGAATTCACTTCGAGTGTCCTTGTTGCTTATGCACGTGCGGCTTATAAGATGAATAAAAACGGAGAAACCGGCGCAAGAACTGTGTTCGACGTTGCACCCGGATTACTATCACCGAAGAGTGCTCACGAACTTCGAAAAGAGTTGCTATAAATTTCTTTCAAATATCTGTTATTTCATCTATACTGAAAATGTGGTTTTTATTTAGGAGGGCGAAATGAATGGGGAAACTTGACGAAACATTAGTGATGTTAAAAGACTTGACGGACGCGAAAGGAATTCCTGGGAATGAACGCGAGCCTCGCGAAGTAATGAAGAAATATATCGAGCCGTTTGCTGATGAAATCGAATATGATGGACTTGGTTCTTTAATTGCTAAAAAAACAGGTGTTGCCGAAGGTCCAAAAGTAATGGTTACAGGTCATTTGGATGAAGTTGGTTTTATGATTTCTAAGATTGACGACAAAGGATTCCTTTCCTTCCAAACTGTTGGCGGATGGTGGTCCCAAGTTATGCTTGCTCAACGGGTTACAATCGTGACGCGTAAAGGAGATACGGTGACTGGTATTATCGGTTCGAAGCCACCACATATCCTTTCTCCGGAAGCGCGTAAGAAGCCGGTTGATATTAAGGACATGTTCATCGATATCGGTGCCACTTCCAAAGAGGAAGTTATGGAGTGGGGAGTAATGCCTGGAGACATGGTCGTTCCTTACTTTGAATTCACAGTCATGAACAATGACAAATATTTGCTTGCAAAAGCATGGGATAACCGAATCGGCTGTGCAATTGCAATTGATGTCATGAAAGCATTGAAAGACGAGAACCACCCGAATGTCGTATTCGGTGTTGGCGCTGTCCAAGAGGAAATCGGATTGCGTGGCGCGAAAACAGCCGCTGCGAAAGTCAAGCCGGATATTGCGTTTGCAGTTGATGTTGGTGTTGCTGGAGATACACCTGGAGTGACTTCTAAAGAAGCGTCAAGTAAAATGGGCGATGGTCCTCAGATTCTTCTTTTTGACGCTTCAATGGTATCCCATAAAGGTTTACGTGATCTTGTCGTTGACACAGCGGAAGAGCACGGCATCCCTTATCAATTCGACGTGATCCCTGGCGGCGGAACAGATGCTGGGTCAATCCATGTGAGCGGAAACGGAGTTCCTTCACTCGCAATCTGTATCGCTACACGGTATATCCACTCTCATGCGGCAATGTTGCATAGAGATGATTACGAAAATGCAGTGAAACTGATTGTTGAAGTCATTAAAAAGCTTGATAAGGACACTGTACACCGTATTACATTTGAATAAGTTTTTTAAAAGACCGCACCCTTTTGACGAGGGTGCGGTTTTTTGTATTGTGTCGTTTTAGTTTTTACTTCCCGTAGAACTGGGTGGACTTCCCATAGAAGTGTTTGGAGTTCCCGTAGAACCGGGTGGACTTCCCATAGAAGTGTTTGGAGTTCCCGTAGAACCGGGTGGACTTCCCATAGATGCATGTTGAGTTCCCATAGAACTGTGTTGACTTCCTGTAGATGCATGAAGAGTTCCAATAGGACCGCATGAAACATTTATGCTTAAAATTTCATAAAAATTCATTTGACTTTATATTTATGCATGAATATACTATTTCTAACATCACATTATAAGGAATGGAGATGATCAAATTGGTGAAAATGCATTTATCGGCAGTGAATATCGGGCACAATATAGAAGATCAGCTTAAAGGACGCGACATGTTAACGTTGTTAGATTATACGAATGAGGAAATCACTTATTTATTGCACAAAGCATTAGTCATGAAAAAAGAAACACTATCAGGCAAAATGCCCCCCATTTTACCGGGGAAAACTCTCGGCATGATTTTTGAAAAACATTCCACAAGAACAAGGATTTCTTTCGAAGTCGGTATGGTTCAGCTTGGCGGGCATGCAATGTACATGAATGCAAGAGATTTACAAATTGGCCGTGGCGAGTCGATACATGACACAGGAAAAGTATTATCCGAATTCCTCGATGGGGTTATGATACGTGCAAATTCCCATGAATCCGTTGAGGAACTTGCGAAGCATGCATCTATTCCAATCATCAATGGATTAACGGATCTTTTCCATCCATGTCAGGCACTTGCGGATTTATTGACAATGATTGAAGTGAAAGGCTCAATTGTCGGTAAAAGAATCGCTTACGTAGGAGACGGAAATAATGTGGCACACTCATTAGTCATCGGCGCAGCGAACATGGGAATGCATATTGCGGTTGCAACACCTGCTGGATACGAGTTCAATCAAAAGCTTTTCGCAATGGTGCAAAAAATAGCGGCCGCAAACGGTGGGTCGGTTATTCAAACTTACGATCCGGTTGAGGCTGTCGAAAATGCGGATGTTGTTTATACGGACGTCTGGACCAGCATGGGGCAAGAAGAAGAGTCGGCTCATCGACTGGAGGTCTTTAAGGATTTTCAAATTAATGACAAACTGGTCGGTCATGCGAAAAAGGATTACATGTTTTTACACTGCCTACCTGCACATCGTGAGGAAGAGGTTTCCGCTTCCGTAATCGACGGCCCGAATTCCTATGTTTTCCAACAGGCAGGCAATCGGTTGCATGCACAGAAGGCTGTATTAGCTACGCTTTTGAAATAAAAGAGAAGTGACCGGAATGTGGAGGAACCTGTAGTAGCGTGGGAGTTCTCGTTTACACGATTAGAGTTCTCATTAATTCGTGAAGAGTTCTCGTTTAAGCGCTTGGAGTTCTCATTAATTCGTAAAGAGTTCTCGTTTAAGCGCTTGGAGTTCTCATTAATTCGTGAAGAGTTCTCGTTTAAGCGCTTGGAGTTCTCATTAATTCGTGAAGAGTTCTCGTTTAAGCGCTTGAAGTTCTCATTTATTCGTGAAGAGTTCTCGTTTAAGCGCTTGGAGTTGTCATTCTTCATTAAAGAGTTCTCGTTTACAAGCTTTGAGTTCTCGTTCTTCGATGAAAAGTTCTCGTTCATGAATTAAGAGTTCTCATTCTTCATTGTAAAGTTCTCATTAACACAAGATAGGACAAAAAAAGCTGTCCAGTCGACTACCTGGACAGCTCTTTTATCATTACATATTCATCGTCCTGCAAATGCTTGTGCAAGTTCGCCGGTAATTTTAGTTTTCTCTTGCTCATCCGCATTGACCCACAACTTTTCAAAAAACACACCAAGACCTGGCAGTAAATGCTCTTCTCCACGCTGCAGTGCATCTTCCACGACGTTGCGTATATCAGTCGCTGAGTTATTCGTCATGTTTGCAGTAATTGCGTCGCGTATTTGAAAATTCATGATATCATCCTCCTGCACTCATTTTGGACACAATGATCGCCAACTATACGGACATTTGTTACACTGAAAAGAAAAAGGATGTCTTGAAATAAATGAAAAGAATCGAATCGACTCAAAACGCACTTGTTAAGCATTGGAAAAAACTTGCAACCTCTAAAAAAGACCGAGATAAATCGGAAGAATTCCTCGTTGAAGGATTTCATCTCGTCGAAGAAGCTATTAAATCCGAAGGCACTGTGATTCATTTGATCGTAAGGGAGGACGTTGAACTTCCGACCAATTGGAAAACTGATAACCTTCAAATGATTGAAGTGACTAAGGCGGTTGCGAAAGAATTAGTGGAAACAGAACAATCGCAAGGAGTTTTCGCTCATTGCCGCCAACCTAACTATTCAGAAGCTACAACGGATTCATGGAAAAAATATTTGTTCATCGATGCTGTCCAAGATCCTGGCAATATAGGGACAATGATCAGAACTGCCGATGCTGCAGGGATTGATGCCGTAATTTTAGGGAAAGGTTGTGCGGATCCTTACAATCCGAAAACCGTCCGCTCTGCCCAGGGATCCCATTTCCATCTTCCAATCGTAAAAGGAGAACTCGGCGATTGGATAGAAATAGTGAAATCAGCCAATATTAAACTTATCGGCACTGGTTTGCAAAACGCCGTTGACCATTATAGCGTTGGGCCATTAGATGAATTTGCGATAATCGTTGGAAATGAAGGAAGTGGCGTCTCTGCTGACTATTTGTCGAAATCAGATGAGATCGTTAAAATCCCGATTTACGGTAAAGCTGAATCATTAAATGTAGCCATCGCTACAGGAATTCTTCTCTACGCTTATGGCAAGAAATGATTTTGGCAAGTTGAAGTATTGAAGGAAATCGGGTATAGTAATGCTGTAAATAAAATTAAAAGCTGTGACCGGGAAAAGTAGACAGTTTGCAACCAACAGGAAATTTGCACCGTGACTGAGAGTGCAGATAGGCGAATGACCGTTGAAGTTCACCCCGAGAGCTGCCGCTTGGACCAGTTTTTACTGTAAAGGCGTGCCGGTAGAGGGCCGTTAATCCAAATGAAGTGATTATGCATATTCTTGCATAATAATCAGGGTGGTACCGCGAACTCGTCCTCGTCCCTTTTTAGGGGGCGGGGTTTTTTTATTTCGAAAGGAGAATGAAAATGGAACAACAATTACAGCAGTTGAAAGAAGAAGCGTTGAATAAAATTCAAGACGCTTCAACTGTCAAGGACTTAAACGACGTCCGTGTCGCTTATCTTGGCAAAAAAGGACCTATCACTGACTTACTAAAAGGGATGGGGAAACTTCCAGCCGAAGAGCGCCCTAAAATGGGAGCATTGGTAAACGTCATCCGTGAAGCAGTGACCGAATCACTCGAAGCACGCATGACACTGCTTGAAGAAGAGGCCATCAACGCCCAATTGGAAAAAGAGGCAATTGACGTCACGTTACCTGGACGTCCGATTCAAACGGGCAATCACCATCCATTGACAAGAGTCGTTGAGGAAATCGAAGACTTCTTCATCAGCATGGGCTATGAAATTGCAGAAGGTCCTGAAGTTGAGAAAGACTACTACAATTTCGAAGCGCTTAACTTGCCGAAAGGTCACCCAGCTCGAGACATGCAGGACTCCTTCTATATTTCTGAAGATGTTCTACTGCGTACTCATACTTCACCAGTCCAAGCACGGACAATGGAAACTAAAGGCGGGGAAGCAATCAAAATCATCTGCCCGGGTAAAGTGTATCGTAGGGATAATGACGACGCGACACATTCCCATCAATTCACACAGATTGAAGGACTTGTCGTAGGTGAAAATATTAAAATGAGTGATTTAAAAGGGACGCTTGATCTGTTCGCGAAGAAGATGTTCGGTGCAGATCGAGAAATTCGCTTGCGCCCAAGCTTCTTCCCGTTCACTGAGCCATCCGTCGAAATGGATATTTCTTGCTTCAAATGTGGTGGAGATGGATGTAATGTATGTAAAAAAACTGGCTGGATTGAGATATTAGGTGCTGGAATGGTGCATCCGAATGTCTTGCGCATGGCAGGATACGACCCAGAGGCTGTAACTGGCTTTGCATTTGGAATGGGGCCGGAACGGATTGCAATGTTGAAATACGGTGTTGAAGACATCCGTCATTTCTATACGAATGATGTTCGGTTCATATCACAATTCCATCGGTCAGAAGCGTAAGGAGGAGAAGACAGACATGTTAGTATCTACAAAATGGTTGAATGAATATGTAAATATAAAGGGCATTAAGCCGGAAGATCTTGCAGAAAGAATAACGCGTTCAGGGATTGAAGTCGATTCCATTATTGACCGGTCTCAGTCAATGACGAATGTAGTTGTCGGTTATGTAAAGGAATGTGTAAAACATCCTGAAGCGGATAAATTGAACATTTGCCAAGTTGACGTTGGGGAAGAAACGACGCAAATCATTTGCGGAGCGCCAAACGTCGCCCAAGGCCAGAAAGTTATCGTTGCACGCCCTGGCGCAGTTCTACCGGGTGGGATGAAAATTAAAAAAGCAAAACTTCGCGGTGAAGAATCGAACGGGATGATCTGTTCATTACAGGAGCTTGGCATCGAAGGGAAGCTTGTAGCAAAAGCGTATGCTGAAGGCATCTATGTATTGCCACAAGATACGGTTCCCGGTGAGAATGCACTTCCATTGCTTGGACTTGACGATACGGTACTTGAATTCGACTTGACGCCAAACCGCTCGGATGCTTTAAGCATGTTAGGTGTCGCTTATGAAGTAGGCGCAATTTTATCACAAGGGATTGCACTTCCGAAAATTGATTATAAAGAGTCTGCCGAAAAAGCGGAGGATGTGTTGAAACTACGCGTTGATGCATCTACCGATAATCCGATGTATGTAGCAAAAGTTGTGAAAAATATCAAGATTGCCGAGTCTCCACTTTGGCTTCAAAATTATTTGATGGCTGCAGGCGTTCGTCCTCATAATAACGTCGTCGATATTACGAATTATGTACTAATGGAATACGGGCAACCACTTCACGCATTCGACTACGACCGCCTTGAGTCTGGCGAAATCGTCGTCCGTCATGCTGAAGAAGGGGAATTGATCACGACGTTGGACGATGCAGAGCGTAAGCTTAATTCCCATAACTTAGTCATTACGAATGGTAAAGAGCCAGTAGCGATTGCTGGTGTCATGGGTGGAGCGAATTCAGAAGTCCATGACGGGACGACAACTGTTGTAATTGAATCAGCTTATTTTGCACCATCTTCTGTCAGAAGGACGTCAAAAGAAGTTGGACTTCGAAGCGACGCAAGTACTCGCTTTGAAAAAGGTGTTGACCCGAACCGGGTGCAGGAAGCGGCGGAACGCGCTGTGCAACTATTGGCGGAGCTTGCTAACGGTGAAGTCCTCTCCGGATCAGTAACATTTGACGAGCTTGATAAGACGGCTGAGCGCATTACAATCTCACCGGACTATATCAATAATAGACTTGGCATGAAGATATCAATGGATGACATGCTTACTATATTGGAACGTCTTCGTATCCCGACACAAGCGGTCAACGGCCAATTAGTAATTGATGCACCAACACGTAGACAAGACTTACGGATTAAAGAAGATATTATTGAGGAAATCGCTCGTATGTATGGATACGATGAAATTCCAAAAACTCTTCCTGTATCGGAATCCACTCCGGGTGGACTCACTCCATATCAGGCAAAACGTCGAATCGTCCGTCAATACCTTGAAGGTGCAGGTCTATACCAAGCAATCACATATTCATTGACTTCTAAAGAACATGCACAGGCTTATGCTTTGGAAACAGCACCGGTAACGGAATTGCTAATGCCGATGAGTGAGGACCGTAGTACTCTTCGCCAAAGCCTCATTCCTCATCTATTGGAAGCTACTACCTATAACGTCGCACGCCGAATCGATTCGGTGGCATTGTATGAAACAGGTTCTGTCTTCCTTGGTGAAGAAGAGGACGGATTGCCACGTGAGGTGGAACATGTCGCTGCTGTTCTGACTGGTAAATGGGTCGATCATGCATGGCAAGGCGAAACTAAAAAAGTGGATTTCTTTGTGGTGAAGGGAATTATTGAAGGAATGATGGAGCGACTTGGCCTTTCTGACGACTTATCATTCGAAAAGACTTCAATTGACGGAATGCATCCTGGACGTACAGCAAACATTCTTCTTAAAGGCGAGCGTATTGGTCTAATTGGTCAACTACACCCAACAGAGCAGAAGAAACGTGACCTAAAAGAGACGTTTGTGATGGAATTGAATCTTGAGCATATCCTGTCTGTCGACACAGAAGAGCTGTTATATTCACCTGTTCCACGTTTCCCATCGATTTCACGTGACATTGCACTCGTTGTGGAAAGCGGAACTTCTGCGGGTATTCTTGAAACAATCATCCGTCAAGCTGGCGGGAAGTTATTGAAAGACGTGAAACTCTTCGATCTATATGAAGGGGATAATGTCGAAAAAGGCAAGAAATCACTTGCATTCTCATTGACATATTTCGATCCTGAACGCACATTGACAGACGAAGAAGTCGTCAAAGCGCATGATAAAGTATTAAAAGCTTTAACTATGGAAGCAGACGCACAGCTTCGTGGTTAATCGAATATAAATAAATAAGACCGCCATTGGAGAGAACTTGACTCCAAGGCGGTCTTTTTCCATTAATCCCTAACATTAAAGCCGATATTCAAATTCAATTTATATGATTCAGGCTCAATGGTTTCATCAGCATTCTCGATAAAAAAAATTGCAAGTCCATTAACAACATAATTACCCTCAGGAAAGCCCTTATTAATAATCGTTTGAATAAATTCTATCGTCTCTTTATCATCATTATCACTATAACCGCCCGCGAAGCGATACTTTTCACGCAGTGGTTCCCCTTTGACCAACGTTGTTCTTATCAAGGGATCATCCATTGCATATTCGATTTCAATACCTCTTGATAGCTCCTTGATTGGAAATTCAAATGGTGATGCGGAGTGGGAGATTTCAACTGATTCCTGATTTCCTATATACGTTAATTCGGCAAATATGGCAGTATCTCCAAATTCGGAATAAACATCCTTCTCGGTATATAATCTGTAGATGAAGTCATCTGCTTCAACCTGCGCGTCTTGTGGATAGCTAATAGTGTTGTTAGACCCTTCATTGTTAGTAATGTCTTTCGATGAGCAAGCGGAAAGTAGTGCAAGAAGGAGAACAGAAAATACAACCCTTTTCAAACTTTTCATCGTTATAATTTCCTTTTAAGCGCAGCAATTTTCTTTGCCTTCTGTGCATTTGCAAAATGCCATTTGGTCATTGATTTCAACGTATCTTCGCCGCTCTTTAATAAAATCTTCGCTGCAGCTTCATCCACAATTTTTCCTGCCCCTTTAGGAAGTTGAACGCCAGCTAAATCACTCAACCGGTCCATCTCCTCTAAAAAAGCAACCCTTGCAATAATCGAAGCGGCAGCAACAGCGAGATGCAACCCTTCAGCTTTCGTCGAAAACAAGACATTCTCACGGACAATTTCCTGTTCATTTTTAATATGATTATAATAAATGCCACGTTCAGCGAACTGATCAATAAGAATGTAATCAGGCTTTTCGCCCTTCATTTTCCGTAAAACATGCTTAAGCGCCTGATTATGAAGCAGAGCTTTTATCTTTCCTTGCGACCATCCTTTTTCCTGCACTTTGTTGTACTTGTCATTAGTCAACGTGAGGACACTGTGGATAAGTGCTGCTTGCAAATCAGGGGCAATCTGCCGCATATAATCATCATTCAACTGCTTCGAATCCTTTACGCCCAATTCCCTTACCAGCTCTATTTGTTCAGAGCTAACGTAACAAGCCGCCACAGTAACAGGACCAAAGAAATCGCCTGTCCCAGTTTCATCAGACCCGACGACCGATAACTCCGAAAACCGCTCAGGCAAAATCTCCCCTTTGGCAGTAGGTTTTGTAGGCGATTTCTGCCCATCAACACTTCCCCAAATCGCAGCCTCCCGCATCGCGCCTCCACCCTGAAAAAGCACCTTTCCCGATTTATAAGCCGTTATCGCTGCATCCGGCAACTTCGCAGCAAACACAACCCCAGGCGCATTCCGCGTCACTTTAAACGCAGCATAATGCGCCATCAACCCATCCAACTTAGCCTTATCCAATAGCAGCACACTATTACTCATAAACGTCTCCCTCTCCATAACCTTATATCCATATTGTACAATAATCCAAGAAGTAGATGCTTGTATGGATATGTATTTATTAAAAGTGATACTGAGTTGATTGGAGTGGAAGGCGGCGACTCCTGCGAGAGCCGTTACGAAGAACGGCTTTTGCGAGTAAAAGCGCAGCGTTACGAGCAGGGAGTTGTTAGCCGCTGCCTTAATTTCTGCAAAGGTCGCAGAAATACGGCAAATCGAACTCTTCGTGGTTCGATTGGAAAGCGTCCGCCTGAAACGGAAATCAATGGTATAAAACTATCCCTTCTCTTTCCAACTAAAACCGTTTCATGGTATGATTGGGTACATAGTTTTCACATTGGAGGTTAAGGCAGTGGCAGACCAACAAAAGACGCGCCTTACGGTTGACATTTATGGACAGACATATACAATTGTCGGCAGTGAATCAAGCAGTCATGTTCGGCTTGTCGCTTCGATGGTTGACGAAAAAATGAGGGAAATCAGCTCACGCAACCCTTATCTCGACAGTGCCAAAATTGCTGTCCTAACCGCAGTGAATAGTGTACACGATTATTTGAAATTAAAAGAACGAATTGAACAATTGGAAGAAGAATTGAATAAGCTGAAGGGTTGACGGGTGTATATGCTTGATTTACTTATAGTTTTCCTCCTGCTTGGAGGCTTGATTACCGGATTTAGACGGGGGCTTATCGTACAACTTATCCATATGACAGGCTTCTTTATAGCACTAATTATTGCTTACATATACTACAAACAGTTAGCGGATAAGTTTGTTTTATGGATACCATATCCAGGAGTCACAGCCAGCTCGAAATTAGCGTGGACTGTGGAACAATTAGATTTAGATCAGACGTTTTATAGGTTATTGGCGTTTGTACTCATATTCATCGTTGCAAAATTTGCATTGCAGTTAATTGCCTCGATGTTCGATTTCCTTAAGTATCTACCAGTCTTAGGTTTTGTTGCACGTTTTGCTGGTGCTGCTCTTGGATTTATTGAGTTTTATATTATTATATTCCTATTACTCTATCTATTGGTTATGTTGCCATTAGATTTCATCCAAGGATTTATAGGTAAGTCGATATTGGCGGGTGCAATGTTTGAACATACCCCATTATTTTCTGAGATGGTGAAAAACTGGTGGTATATTTACACCAAATAACAGATTACGGCTTCCCCCTTGGTTGGAGGGAAGCCTTTTTCACAGAATAAGATTGGTTGAATGGAGGAGTGGTTTACGTGAATAAAAAAACGATCATTCGCACGTTCGAAAAAATTGCTCTATATATGGAACTGTTAGGGGAGAATCCGTTTAAAGTCGGAGCATTCCGTAAGGCGGCCAATGTTCTGGAACTTGACCCCCGCAGCCTTTCCGAAATGGATGATATTTTATCTTTGAAAGGGATCGGCAAAGGGACAGGCGCTGTTATTATCGACCTAATTGAAAAGGGAGAATCCGATTTACTGAAGGAGCTTGAAAATGAAGTCCCAAGTGGGCTGATTCCATTGTTAAGGGTGCCTGGATTAGGCGGCAAGAAAATTGCGAAACTCAGAGAAACGCTTGGAATTGACTCCATCGAATCTCTTCGAAATGCATGCGAGTCAAATGAAGTGAGTAAGGTTCCGGGATTCGGCAAGAAAACCGAGGAAAAGATCTTGCACGAACTTGAAATCCTTGGGACACGAAAAGGGAAACTGCCGGTTTGGCAAATTGAATCCGTTGTACTTGCAGTTGAAGAGGTACTACGTAGTATACAGGAGATCACCCGCTTCTCGGTCGCAGGAAGTTTCCGTCGTGCTGAAGAAGAAAGTAGTGATGTCGATTTTATCGTTGTGACGGATGAACCGGCCATTGTTCGGGAAAAGCTGTTGGAGACCCTGCCGGTTGAAGAAACAGTCGCTGCTGGGGATGCCAAACTATCCATTGTCCTGGATATGGCTGACCTAGTCGATGCGGATTTCCGCTTTGTAACGGATGACCAATTTGCGACTGCATTGCATCACTTCACCGGTTCGAAGGATCATAATGTGAAAATGCGTCAACTTGCTAAAGCAAAAGGGATGAAAATAAGTGAATACGGTGTAGAACTAGAAGATGGTACTATGGAAACGTTCAAAACCGAAAAGGAATTTTTCGCTTATTTTGATTTGCCTTTCATCCCACCTTCCTTGCGTATGGACGGTCGTGAAATTGAACGTTCGGAAGAGATTGCACAATTGGTTACATTTGAAGATATCCGCAGCGATCTCCATATGCACACAACTTGGTCTGACGGAGGATATTCAATCCGCGAGATGGTGGAAGCATGTCGAAAAAAAGGCTATTCCCATATGGTTATCACAGACCACACTCAATATTTAAGAGTGGCGAACGGTCTGACGCCAGAAAGGCTCAGGGAGCAAATTGCGGAAATTCGTAAGTTGAATGATGAATACGATGATATCGAGATCTTTTGCGGTACTGAAATGGATATTTTGCCAGATGGTCGTCTTGACTTCGATGATGATTTATTGCAAGAGTTGGATTTTGTTATCGCATCCATCCATTCGAATTTTAATCAATCGCAAGAGCAGATCATGGAAAGATTACATTCAGCTATCAGCAACCCGTATGTTCACATGATTGCACATCCTACTGGCCGAATCATCGGACAAAGAGAAGGCTATAATCCGGATGTCCACCAACTGATTAAATGGGCGAAGGAATACGATAAAATCCTTGAATTCAATGCCAATCCGTATCGTTTCGATCTGGCAAAGGAATATTTAGAAGAAGCGCAAGAAGCTAACGTCAAGATTGCTATCAACACCGACGCGCATGCAATTGATCAATTGAAGCATATGGAAATAGGTGTTAAATATGCTCAAAAAGCTTGGTTGAAAAAAGAGACGGTCGTAAATACATGGCCGCTTGGCCGTTTCATCGAAGAAATTATACGGAAGTGAAAGGAAGTGTGAGACATTGGAAAACCGTGTCTTGAAAACACTTGAATTTGATAAGGTCCGGGATATTGTTGCGACATACTGCACATCGTCTGCAGGACGTGCATATATGGAGAAATTAGTGCCAGTCACTGATTTTAATGAAGTTGTTCGTTTACTTGAGGAGACGGATGAAGGCCTTGCCATTCTCCGTGTGCGAGGAAATGTCCCGATGGGGGGCATTAGCGACATTCGCCCACATGCAAAACGGGCACAAATTGGCGGGGTCCTTAGCGCTTATGAATTAATGGAAACCGCCAATACGATTCGTGCAAGCCGCATTCTAAGGCAGTTCATCGAATCAGTAGATGCTGATGAAGATATTAAGATTCCCCATTTTCTCGCGAAGAAAGAATCTTTGCCGATTCTGACAGGACTTGAACATGAGATTAATGCTGCAATCGATGATAACGGTCATGTTGTTGACAGTGCATCGGGTACGCTCCGTTCGATACGTCAAAGTCTGCGCATCCAAGAAGGCAGAGTACGTGAGAAATTGGAAGGATATACGCGTGGTCGAAATGCGACGAAGATGCTGTCAGATTCAATCGTGACCATCAGGAACGATCGATTTGTCATTCCGGTAAAGTCAGAGTACAGATCACATTTTGGTGGAGTCATCCACGATATGTCATCTTCTGGCCAAACATTATTCATTGAGCCGGATGCGATTGTGCAAGCGAACAATGAAATCCGAAACTTGAAGATGAAAGAGAAGGAAGAAATCGAAAAGATCTTGCAGGATTTATCGATAAAAGTTCAAGCAGTTGCACATGAACTATTTGTTCTTGTCGATGTGTTATCCGAAATCGATATTATCCTTGCTAAATCGAAATATGGGACTGCCCATAAATGTACGAAGCCTGAAGTGAACAATGAAGGGTATATCCGCTTGGCAAAAGCGCGTCACCCATTGTTGCCAATAGAGCAGGCAGTGGCGAATACGATTGAATTCGGCAAGGATATTACAACAATTGTTATTACCGGACCGAATACTGGTGGAAAGACAGTAACCTTGAAAACCGTAGGATTATGTACATTAATGGCACAGGCTGGACTTCCAATCCCAGCTTTGGACGGTTCGGAAATTGCCGTATTTGACTCCGTCTATGCTGATATTGGTGATGAACAATCTATCGAACAAAGCTTGAGTACGTTTTCTTCCCATATGGTGAACATCGTCGATATTCTGAAGAAATTCGACTCCCGTTCACTACTTATTTTCGATGAGTTGGGATCAGGAACCGATCCTCAAGAAGGTGCTGCATTGGCAATTTCTATTTTGGATGAAGTCCATGGTACGGGTGCCAGAGTTATGGCGACAACGCATTATCCGGAATTGAAGGCATACGGTTACAATCGACCGGGTGTAGCAAATGCAAGTGTGGAGTTTGATATCGATACGTTAAGCCCTACTTATCGTTTATTGATCGGTGTGCCAGGTCGGAGTAATGCTTTTGAAATTTCAAAAAGACTCGGCCTTCATGAACATGTCATTAATCGTGCTAAGAAATTTACAGGCACTGACCGTGGTGAGGTTGACTCAATGATTGCTTCCTTGGAGTCGAGCCGCGTTCAATCCGAAAAGGATGCGGAAAAGACGCATGCACTGCTAATTGAAACGGAAACCTTAAAACGTGAATTGGAAACGAAACTCTCAGAGTTCGAGGAAATGAAAGAAAAGCTTGTTGACAATGCAAAAGAGAAAGCCAAGAAAATTGTTGACGATGCTCGAGTTGAATCAGAAGCGGTCATCTCGGACTTAAGGGCTCTACGCCTAAACGCTGGAGCAAACGTTAAAGAACATGAATTAATCGAAGCCCGTAAACGATTGGAAGGCGCCGCTCCGGAAGATAAAAAGAAAAATATCAAAGCAAAAGTAGCACCACGCCCATTAGAGGTTGGCGATGAAGTCAAAGTCATCACATACGGCCAAAAAGGCACACTCATCGAAAAGGTATCCGAAAAGGAATGGATTGTCCAAATCGGCATCTTGAAGATGAAGTTGGACGAGTCTGTTTTAGAATATACAAAACCTGAAAAGATGAAGGATCCAGTAGTATCAGCATCTGTCCGAGGACGGGATTCCTACGTTAAATTGGAACTTGACCTACGTGGCGAACGATACGAAGATGCATTGCACCGAACAGAAAAATACTTGGATGACGCACTTTTATCCAATTACCACCAAGTCTCAATCATCCACGGAAAAGGGACAGGTGCCCTTCGTCAAGGTGTTCAAACCTATTTGAAAAACCACCCACGAGTAAAAAGCTACCGATACGGCGAAGCCGGTGAAGGCGGCCATGGCGTCACTGTTGTTGAATTGAAATAAATATTTATTGAAAACGAAACCTTTCTCGCTTTCATTCGTAAAAGTTAGATTAAACGAATGACAAAAGGAGTAATTTTAAAATGACAGAAACAGGATTTTGGAGCCATCCGCTCGTCGAAACAACAGGCTACTTTAGCGTCGTAGTCCTTTGTCTTATCGTTTCGATGGTACTATTCGAACTGGTCACCAAATATAAGAACTGGGAAGAAATCCGTAAGGGGAATGTGGCCGTTGCAATGGCCACCGGAGGAAAGATATTCGGGGTGACGAATATCTTCCGCTACTCCATCGAGCAGCACAACACGCTTCCACAAATGATTGGATGGGGATTATTCGGATTCATTCTACTAGTCATCGCCTATATTCTTTTCGAATTTCTCACACCGAAGTTTAATATCGATAAGGAAATCGAAGCTGATAATCGTTCGGTCGGATTTATCTCATTGACGATTTCGGTAGGACTTTCATTTGTAATTGGAGCAAGTATTTCATAGGAGTTAAACAATGGAGAAATTATCAAAAATATTACTCGTCGTTTGCGTTCTATTTATTCTTGTTGGAGTATATTGGATGTTTACAAATACGCCTTGACTGAAAAGTTATCAGTCAAGGCATTTTTTCATAGTTGAAGTAATATTCTATTTGAAAGCGGATTCATTTATCGATATAATGAACTAAGAAGGAATTTTCAAAGAATTTGATTATGAAAAGGGGGTTATATAATGACGGAGAAACCATGGTTGAATTTGTATCCGAAGGAAATCCCGAAGACGATCGAGTATGATCGGATTCCGTTGCAGGAATTCCTAACAAGGTCCAAGGATAAATTTCCTGATAAAACAGCCATGCACTTCATGGGGAAGAATATCAGCTATAGCGAGTTCCATGATTCAGCATTGAAATTTGCAAACTACTTGAAGTCCCTCGGAGTTGAAAAAGGGGACCGCGTAGCCATCATGCTACCAAATTGTCCGCAAGGTGCAATTGCCTACTTCGGTATCCTCTATACAGGTGCTATTGTTGTTCAAACGAATCCGTTGTATACGGAAAGGGAATTAGCTTATCAAATGGTCGATTCAGGGGCTAAAGTAATCATTTCGCTTGATATTTTATTCGGCAGAATTTCTAAAGTCGTAAAAGAGACGAAGTTAGAGCATGTGATCATCACTGGTATTAAAGACTACTTACCTTTCCCAAAAAATCTCGTCTACCCATTCATTCAAAAGAAAGAACACGGCATCGTAGTGAAGGTTGAGCATCGGGGGATGAATCATCTTTTTACTGAGATTATGAAAATATCAAAACCGGAATTAGTGTCATATGATTTCAATTTTGACGAAGATATTGCATTACTCCAATATACGGGTGGAACGACTGGTCCGCCAAAAGGGGTTATGTTGACACATGCAAATCTTATTAGCAATGTGCAAATGTGTAATGCATGGTTGTATAAAAGTGAAGAAGGCGAAGAGACTGTCTTAGGAATACTACCATTTTTCCACGTGTATGGAATGACGACGGTTTTAATCCTTTCTGTCATGCTTGGCAATAAAATGGTCTTAATGCCTAAACCTGATTATGACATGGCTTTAAAGCTGATCGATAAGCAAAAACCGACCTTATTCCCGGGTGCGCCGACACTTTATATTGGTTTATTGAACCATCCGCAATTATCGAAATATGATCTTTCATCTATCAAGGCATGTATTAGTGGATCCGCTGCATTGCCAGTCGAGCTACAGGAAAAGTTTGAAAGGGTTACTGGAGGGAAATTGGTTGAAGGGTACGGCTTGACCGAAACGTCTCCAGTTGCAATTGCTAACTTTGTCTGGGAAAAGAGGCGTGTTAAAGGTTCCATCGGTGTACCATGGCCTGATACGGATGCCTGTATACTTGGTCCGGATTCTTCTGAGCCATTGCCAAACGGTGAAGTTGGGGAAATTGCAGTGAAAGGTCCACAAGTAATGAAGGGCTATTGGGATAAACCGGAAGATACTGCAGAGACATTCCGCGATGGCTGGCTTTTGACGGGTGATTTAGGCTATATGGATGACGAAGGGCATTTCTATGTAGTTGATAGAAAGAAAGATATGATCATCGCCAGCGGTTTTAATATTTATCCGCGTGAAATCGAAGAGGTACTTTACGAGCATCCCGCAATAATGGAATGTGTTGTTGCAGGTATTCCTGATCCTTACCGTGGGGAGACTGTGAAAGCCTATATTGTTTTAAAAGAAGGAGAAACGGTATCAGAAGAAGAATTAGATAAGTATTGCAGGGAGCATTTGGCGTCGTATAAAGTGCCCAAGAAGTACGAATTCAGAAAAGAACTTCCAAAGACGGCAGTCGGTAAAATATTACGCCGCACATTAATCGACGAAGAAAAAAAGAAGATGGAACTCGAGTTAAAAACTTCGTGACGAAAGACTTGACGATAACCGAATAAACGATTATTATGAAAATATGAATGAACAGTCATTCATATTTTCTTCTTTTTGGTGGTGAGAACAAATGAAACGCGATAAACCCAAATATAAGCAAATAGTAGATGCAGCTGTCATCGCTATTGCTGAAAACGGCTATCACCAGGCGCAAGTATCAAAGATAGCGAAGGAAGCAGGCGTGGCGGACGGGACGATTTATCTTTATTTTAAGAATAAAGAGGATATCCTGGTTTCCGTTTTCAGGGAGAAGATGAGTGTCTTCGTTGAAAACGTGAAAGAGATCATTGCAACGGAAATAACTGCGAGAGAAAAGCTGTTTAAAATGATAGAAAACCATTTCCGTTTGCTATATAGCGATCGCCATCTTGCAATTGTAACCCAATTGGAATTGCGCCAGTCCAATAAGGACCTGCGTTACAGAATCAACGAGGTGCTTAAGGAATATTTGGTGTTGCTCGATTCCATTTTAAAAGAAGGAATTGAAAAAGGTGAATTTGACGGACAAATCGATATTCGCCTAACACGGCAAATGGTTTTTGGCACGATAGATGAAACAATTACCTCTTGGGTAATGAATGATCAAAAGTATGATTTATTGAAATTAGCACCTGAAGTACATCGCCTTATATTAAATGGCATGAAATCTTAATAGTACTCATGGCGAAAACATCGTCTTGTTGGGGAAGGGACGGGATAAAATGGAGTTCTTGAAAATTGTCAGGGAAGATGGCGTGGCGACTGTATCAATCAACAGACCGCCAGCCAATGCGTTATCAAGTGGTCTAATCCAAGAGATTGATAGAATGCTTGACTCAGTGGAGAATGATGATTCAGTAAGGGTCATCGTCTTTCATGGGGAAGGACGATTCTTCTCGGCAGGAGCAGATATTAAAGAATTTACGACTGTTTCATCTGGGGAAGAATTCACTAAGCTTTCAGCTGCGGGGCAAGACGTGTTCGAACGGCTGGAAAGCTTTAAAAAGCTGGTTATTGCAGCAATTCATGGAGCTGCCTTAGGTGGCGGACTGGAGCTTGCAATGGGCTGTCATATTCGGGTCGTAACAGAAAAGGCCAAGCTTGGTCTGCCTGAATTGCAACTTGGATTAATCCCTGGATTTGCCGGGACACAGCGCTTGCCTCGATATGTTGGAGTGGCAAGAGCTGCAGAAATGCTTTTAACAAGCGAACCGATTACGGGTGAGGAAGCTGTTCGCTTCGGACTAGCCAACCATGTGTTTTCGGAGGAGGAACTACTTGCGAAGACAATGGAAATGGCGAAGAAAATCGCAAAGAAAAGTCCGATCGCCATGAAAGCCGCTTTACAGATGCTTCAATTTACCAAGTCGGACTCCTTCTATGAAGGCGTTAAGGCAGAAGCCGATTCATTTGGTGAAGTATTTGTTTCAGAAGATGCCAAAGAAGGCATTCAGGCGTTCATTGAAAAAAGAGAACCACAGTTCAAAGGGAACTAAATAAGCCGAGGAGGTATGCAATATGAACATTTATGCATTGGTTAAGCGTACATTTGACACAGAGGAAAAGATCGCAGTATCAAACGGCAAGATTGTAGACGATGGCGCTGAATTCATTATTAACCCATATGACGAGTACGCTATCGAAGAAGCGATTCAAGTTCGTGATGCGAATGGCGGAGAAGTGACTGTCATTACGATCGGAGACGAAGAGGCTGAAAAACAGCTGCGTACGGCGCTAGCAATGGGTGCGGATAAAGCTGTTCTTATCAATACTGAAGATGACCTTGACGAAATGGATGAATTCACAGTAGCCAAAATCATCGCGGAGTACTTGAAGGATAAAGATGCAGATTTAATCATTGCTGGAAACGTTGCCATTGATGGTGGCTCTGGACAAGTTGGTCCACGTGTTGCAGAACTTTTAGGCATCAATTACGTAACAACAATCACAAATCTTGAAATAGATGGCACTTCAGTGAAAATTGTACGTGATGTAGAAGGGGATTCCGAGACAATTGAAACGTCCCTGCCGCTATTAGTCACTGCACAACAAGGCTTAAACGAGCCACGCTATCCTTCCCTCCCTGGCATCATGAAGGCGAAGAAAAAGCCGCTTGAAGAGCTTGAGTTGGATGATTTGGACATCGATGAAGATGATGTTGAAGCAAAAACTGAAACGATCGAAATCTATCTTCCACCTCAAAAAGCTGCTGGACGTGTCCTTGAAGGTGACTTAGCTGATCAAGTGAAAGAGCTTGTGGAACTTTTAAATAAAGAAGCAAAAGTGCTTTGATTGAAATTCATACAGTAATGGGAGGGACTCAATATGTCTAAAAAAGTATTAGTACTTGGTGAAGCTCGAGAAGGAGCATTACGAAACGTTTCATTTGAAGCAATTGCTGCAGCGAAAACGGTATCAGGCGTCGGCGAAGTCGTCGGCGTATTATTTGGAGATGCTGTAGAATCTTTAGGCGCAGAAATGATCACATACGGTGCAGATCGTGTTCTCACGGTTGAACACCCACATTTGAAACACTATACATCAGATGGATTCGGCCAAGCTTTCATGGCTGTATATGAGCAAGAAAAGCCAGATGCAATCGTTTTCGGACACACATCATTAGGAAAAGACCTATCTCCAAAGATCGCAAGTAAGCTTGCTTCAGGTTTAATCTCTGATGTTACAGCTATCGAAGGAGAAGGGGACGATGCAGTATTCATCCGTCCAATCTATTCCGGAAAAGCATTCGAAAAAGTGAAAAACAAAGAAGGACTTCTTTTCATTTCAATCCGTCCGAACAATATCGCACCATTGGCTAAAGACGACAGCCGTTCAGGAGATGTATCTTCAGTTTCAGTTGATATTACAAATCTTCGCTCCGTCATTAGCGAAGTTGTCCGTAAATCTACTGAAGGTGTAGATTTGTCAGAGGCGAAAGTTGTTGTTGCTGGCGGACGCGGAGTGAAAAGCGCTGAAGGCTTCGCACCACTTGAAGAATTGGCAAAATTGCTTGGCGGTGCGGTAGGAGCATCCCGTGGAGCATGTGACGCTGACTACTGCGACTATTCATTGCAAATCGGTCAAACTGGTAAAGTCGTAACACCAGATCTTTATATCGCTGCAGGAATCTCCGGCGCTATCCAACATATGGCTGGAATGTCCAACTCCAAAGTAATCGTAGCGATCAACAAAGACCCAGAAGCGAACATTTTTAAAGTAGCAGACTATGGTATCGTAGGAGACTTGTTCGAAGTCATCCCTATGATGATTGAAGAGATTAAGAAGATTAAAACTAATTAATAGTAGAAGGGCTCCTATACTAATAGGGGCCTCAGACTGTAGACAAACACCTCGAATTTTGGTGTTTGCCTACAGTTTTTTTAATATAGATAAAGCTATAAATGGATATTATGACAAATTATCAAACCAGAATCCCGCCGCGCGCTCAAGACACCGCCTTCCGCGCTCAAGAATTCCACCCCGCGCCCAAGACACCGCCTTCTGCGCTCTATTTATTCAATAATAGTGAGTATGTAACCATCTTCTTATTCAAGTAATGTGTGCTTTACTTGAAGATCGTTGAGCTTCTAGAGGCTCATTTTCTTATTGAACTAACGGAGGTTAGTTGAATAAGAAGAAAAACGAATAATGCGTATTTGACTCATATTAGTGAACGAACAGGTCATACTAAGATAAAAAGGTGTGGCTTTATGAAACAAGCATTTTTTGTTTTAACATTAATTTCTTTAATCATTCTTACAGGTTTTGTTAAGAAAGACCAAGACAAATGCCTTCATTGTAAAGAATGCTATGATACCGCTTGGGATGACGGGTATAGGACGGGTTATGGTACAGGAACTGTAAATGAAAGGTATCGAATCACAAGAAGCCTGATTCAATTAGGAAAAACGGATGAAGAACTTGTTCACATGATACCAACAAGCTATGTGGAATTAAAGGACGTAAGAGAGCAGCTCAAACTCTTACGTGGTTATTTTGAATTTGAGGTATCAAGCTACGAGAAAGCAAGAGAACTTTTAAAAGAAGGTAAATCAAACGAAGAGATTGTAGAAAAAACAAACTTAAGTTTCTATGAATTAGAATTGGTGAAACAACAACTGAAGCAAAATAATGGAAAATTCAAATGGGAAGTGAATAACTAAGGGACTTAAGCCAAAGTGATAAGTCTTTGTGAACTTAACTAAAATATTGTGAAGAAATGTACTTAAGCTAACGGGTGCTTAGTTGAAGAAGACTATACTGCGAAATAGAACTTCCATATTATTATGAGTTCTAATTCTTCCAACTTGCATCAACATTAAACTTTAACGGAGCCTATTAATTAATAGAAAACCTCTATCCTCAACTACCCCGTAAATGTTAGACACCAAACTATCATTTACGGGGTATATTTTACGTGCTTTCAAAAGAAATTTAGCCAAATGAAAAGCTCTAAAATAGGATATTTCTTCGTTATGCCGAAAAATCGTTTTTTATGTTTACTAAACTTTCTAACTACGGTAGTGTTAAGGGAATGATTATTGTGTTCCCTTTTTTTGGATGAGTAAAAAATTATGAAGGAATTAACAAGAGGGGGTTATGACTTGTTTTATTATATAAAAGCTACGCTTAGGGAGCGTTGGCCGATATTTCTTGTTGTGATGTTAATTTTAAGTTGTCTTGGAATGGGTTACGTAGGTGCTCAATCGGTGTCGGAGCGGATGGTTATCCAAACGAAAGATGACCTCGATAAAAATTGGCGCTATCAATACGATATTCTCGTTTTACCCGAATTATCAGACCAAACGAAAGGACTGGATGACGGTTGGATTGCACCACAAGCAAGTCTTTCAAGTTATGGCGGCATTTCGCTTGAGGATCTTGAAGTAATACGAAAAATACCTGGAGTTCAAGTTGCAGCTCCTCTCTCTCATATTGGTTATGTTGAAGTGTTTTCTATGTTAGCGTCATATCAAGATGATAAAGAAGGGGATTATTCGTACGTCGAACATTCAGCAGTCGCCTTTGATGGACTTTCCGATATTACAATCTCTGAATCAAATAGAATAAATGAATATAGTGCCTATTATGGCGGGAGTCCGGTTGGTTTTGACCCAGAGAAATACAGCCATCTATCGAATAAATTGTCAGAGGAGAATTCTGGTTGGAAAACGTTTATGCCGGCCGGTACAAATTTGAGACAACCGAACTATCTCATGCTCATTGCGATTGATCCGGAAGCGGAGGAACAATTATTTACATTGTCCGACAGTTTGGTCATTGGTAATTCACTTCAAGAGGCGGAGATTGGAAATTCAGGAAGTGCACGCCTCATTCCAATTATTGCATTGGCTGACGGTCAGGCTAAAATGACCGAAACGTTGAGAATTTCCAGAATTCATGTGCCGGAAGATGTTGATGAAAGTGATTTTATAGACGGGGCAACAGAGTATTTGCTTAATTTGCCTCGTACCGAAGTGGTTAACTTATCACTAGATACGTTTTCCGAGCAATGGAAGTATAAATATGGTGAACTTAGTCTGCTTGGAAAGGATCAAGTTAGATTGAAATCAGGTGGAATAGCTGCTTCTAGTGAGGCGTTACTCTATCGTTTTACTCCAATTCAGTTTGAATCTAATGGAAAAACAGACACTGGCATTCCTCTTATGAAAGCACTAACTGTAAAAAATACCGATCCATATGACATTCGCACGATTAATTTGTATAGAGGAGAAGCGGAAGAATATAGATCCGTAGGATATGGTTTAAAAATCATTGATTTATATGATTCAACGAAAATCGTTCCAAAATTTAAGGGAACTTGGAAAGATGGGGACCCAGCAGATGTTTACACGCCTCACCACAGCATGATTATCGAGGATGGTGCTGGAAATAAAATAAATCCAACTCCACTTTTCCCACTACCTTATAAAGATACCTATTACACGGGATCCCCTGATGCAATAACGACAATCGAAGCGGCGTCTATTTTCTATAGTCCCGAAGATATATTATCATCAATTCGTGTCGTTGTAGAAGGTGTAGAAGAGCGGACAGATTCAAGTCAGCACAAAGTGGAAGCAGTCGCTAAACAGATTATGGATCTAACAGGCCATCATGTTGAAATTATGCTCGGTTCATCTTCTTCGAAAGTTCATGTCGATCTCGATACAGATAAAGAAGGAGTAGCGGGAGTAGTCGAGGAAGGGTGGCAACAAGCAGGCGTTAGCTGGTCCATTCAAGAACATATAGAGAAATCAAATATCATTCTATTTTTCTATCTACTATTAGTTAGTTTTGTTTTCTGTTATACGGTTATTACGCACAGCTTACTACGTCGCTCCACTGAATTCGCGATGCTTCGTGCAATCGGATGGTCGAGACGGAAGATAGTAGGTATTCTTACGTTTGAAATCATCACACTAAGTGTATTTGCACTTATTCCGATTGCAGTCGCGAATATTTGGTTGAAGATTTTGCCGTCGTATGAGTTTTTCATCATCTTCTTGATCGTCATTCCAATTATCGCAATTGGTTATGTAACGGGTAGCCGAAAGGCATTGAAGTTATCCCCGCGGGCGGGCTTGGAAGGTGAAGGAACACAGTGGAGTTTCATGCGGCTATTCAAAATAAATGGCTTACTTTCGTATGTCGTGCATCAATTAATTAGACGCCCACTACGATTTGGGTTATTGGCAATCGTACTTGCATTGACCGCATTCATGTCGATCCTCTTCGTCGCAACCCAGCAAAGCTTGTCGGATTTCTTATTGCTTAGTTTTCTAGGTGAAACGATTGATTTGAACTTGAAAGGTTTTCAAACTGCTTTTCTTGTCGTAGGTTTGATTTTGACGATTGCAATCGTGTTTTTACTGCTATTCCTCAATATTACTGAGCGCAAAAAAGAGTTTTTTATTTTACGTTCTGTCGGTTGGTCTTTACGTAGAATACAAATGTATTTAAGTGTCGAAGTTACTTTAATTGCGCTATTGGGATCCGTTATAGGTGCCATTGGTGCGTACTTGTTGTTAACGATCTTCTCGTCACTATGGATTCCGGTTTGGATGCTTGTACTCATCATCGTAATGCCGGTTGTTCTATTGTTAGGTTTTTCTTTGGCGATTGTTCAAAGTATGAAAATGAGTGGTGTTGTAAAAGACCAACATGCTGCTTAACGAAGGGGTGGAATAATTGATTACATTAAAATCAATTCGAAAAAGCTATATCTCGGGTGGAGAAAAAGTAGAAGTATTAAAGGATGTCTCCTTATCAATTGATAAGGGGAAGTATGTTTCGATTACAGGTCCTTCTGGTTCCGGTAAATCAACGCTCTTACACTTAATTGGTGGATTGGAACCAATCGACGAAGGGGAAATCTGGGTTGGCGAGCAGCCCGTCCATAAAATGAAAGATAATGATCTTGCTAAACTTCGACTCAAGAAAATCGGGTATGTATTTCAACAATTTCAATTGCTCTCAACTGCGACAGCTCTTGAAAATGTAATGATGCCGTTATTGACGATGTTTTCATCTGCGGAAATCAAAAAAAACGCAGAAGAAGCATTAACACGAGTAGGTCTTGCACATCGACTTCATCATTTGCCGTCGCGTCTTTCTGGGGGAGAGCAACAGCGTGTCGCCATTGCAAGGGCACTTGTTACGAAACCGGAAATTATTTTAGCCGATGAACCAACAGGGAATTTGGATTCCGAAACGGGAAATAAAATTATCGAATTGCTCGAAGAAGTTCATGCAACGGATGGTGTGACAATTGTTCTTATCACACAGGATCCCGCCCTTGCAAAACGTGCGCAGGAAACAATTCATGTTCTTGACGGGGCGGTGAATAAAATTGAGTCGGAAAAAGTAGAGGTCGTCGTATGAAAAAATGGTTCACAGCTTGTGCGGTATCCATCCTTCTACTCGGCGGCTGCAATCCGAAGCCCCAACAGGAGGAAGAAAAGGTACTAGAGGACGTAATTATTACAATTGAAAATGCAGAAAAGCTGAAAGACACTGACACCGTATACAAAACGGCAGATTTGCTCGAAGGACTAGAGCGTATTTACCGCTATTATGGAAATGAATTCCCTGCTGAAGAGCAGGCGAAAATTGATGTGTATGAGGACTTTGGAAGAATCTCTTATGTCGATTTCATGGGACTCATGGCTGAACGCGGGATCGATACATTGCCTTCTTACAAAAGTGCTAGGGATATTGAATTGGCTCTTAAAGAAGGGAAACCAGTATACGCTGAATTTATGTTAATTAGCGGGGAAGAGTGGAGAGTTCTCTTTTACGGTTATTCTGACGATGATTTCGCTTATTATAATTTGAAATCTGGAGCACTGAAGACGATTGACAAAAAGCGAATTGAAGCACTTGATGAATTTGAAACGATCATTCCGTATGAAATAGGAGAGCTGACCGAAGCGGAAAAAGAAAAATCCTTAGTATACGTTCGACAAAAAATAACAGATGCTTATTGGAAAGATGATTCAACTGGCTTCAAGAAATATCTCCCCATTGCTGAACAGAATGATTGGCTTGATAACGTTAACGTCGGGTATGGTTATTCCTATCACTATCTGTTCCACGATCCACAGCCGGAGCGTGTAGCGAAAATTGTGGATGCGGAATTGAAGAGGTGGCGAGAACCCTACACACTTGAAGTTGCCTTGAAGTATTTCTCCTTAACAAATGATGAAGTGGAAATAGAGCGAACGATACGAGACATTCAGATTATGCAGGGGCACCGGAGGGAAACCCTTCAATACATTATTGATAATGGTGCTAAATACGGCAATCCAGAAAAGGCGGCAGAAGCAGCAGAAATGTTGAAGAAAAAGAAGCAATAAAAAATGAATAACGGGTTCGGTTGATGGGGAGATAACATTAAAAAACACATCTTACAGGGATACAATTCACATATGAATTGGTGTCCCTGTTTTGTTGTTGCATCAATATTTAATGGCTTTATATTGACGAATTGGTACCACAATTGGTACAGGGATTAGTAGCAGCGCATAAATTTATGTACCATTGTTAATTCCGTTGTTAAAACACTTGCAATAGGATCTTGGAGAGAAAAATATAGAAGGAAGATGAGAAATCTATGCTAATAGATATTGAAGATTGTGAAATATTGTTCTTCAACTAACGGGGCAGGTTAGTTCAACAGGGAGGTATAATTGGGTGGATGTCGAATAGTTAACAAAATGGGTAACGGTTAAATAGAAGGGGGCATGAAATGGTTGGTATAATTATTACACTGATTTTCCTGTTTTGTTTTATTCTGTTTAGAAATGGTATCGCTTTAAATAACGTAACGATTGAATTTACAATCTTATTCATAGCATCCTCATTGATAATCCTCTTGTTTTGGAAATCACGAAATGAGCTTCCTAAAAAAATTGGAATTGGTATCTGTACCATATTAATTTTACAACTAGGGGTTATTAGTTTGTATGCATACGATAGGCAGTCGAATCAATTACTAAATGAACAAAATCGTTTATTAGTCATTTTAGGGAATTCCTCTGACTATCAACAATTAAACCTTAGTTTTCAAGATATTGATAAAGTCTATTTAGTTGGAGATGCGAAGAAAGGTAATTTTAACCATCCATTCGATTATAGGATTGAACTTAAAGTTAAAAATGAAGATAAAGTTTATCAATTTCAATGCAAGGGACAAGGACCTTGGTGCAAAGAATTGGGATTAATAAATGCAAAATAGGTTTATTGTTTTTTCCCCATCAACCGAACCCGTTAGTAAAAGAAAAGGATTTCTTCTTCAACTAACGGGTGCTTGTGCGGCCGAGCCTAGGTCGTATCATATAGCGGGTGGGATTCCCGTCGAGAAAGAACTAGCCATTCACTCGTAGCGAGTCTTGGAGGGCTAATGGTAACAGTAGCCTTTAAGCGTAGACAGTTAGGTGGCGGGCCGAAAGCCAACTGGTTGAAGGGATTGAGCTCCATAATGTTAGTAAATCGAGAGGGCTGATGCTTTAAGCACGGCAGAAAGCTACATTTTATCCATCGTTAAAGGCAAGAAGGATAAAACCTCTCTGGAGTCAGAGACCTTGGCACGTCACACATTGATATGATACGGCAACTCGGGAGACCCTACCGGTCTTTTCTTCTTATAGAAGAGTATGGTGTACAAGCGATAATAAGCAAGGAAACCAAATGCCGTTGTAGGGAGTCGGATAGCAGCGTAGTACCAATGAAGTTGGGTAATGCCGATGGAGGAAAGGCTGCTACCAAGTGATCACCCTCACTAGGGACACATTTACTACACACAGCGGTAGAGATAATAAATGTAAACTAAACTATTGAGGATAGCAGAGTCAGTGTGAATGATGATTTGGAGGAGCCGTGTGCGTAAATAGCGCAAGCACGGTTCTGTGAGGGGGGAGAAACACAATCTACCGCAAGGTAGAGAGGTTCTCTTCTACTCGACTACTTAAGAACATTGGGCTACTAAGACAGATCAATGTTCTTATTGAACTAACGCAGCAGTTTAGTTGAAAAGTGTATAGAACAATTAAGTAACTTATTTTACCGTAGTCAGTCTA